>NZ_JAWPOL010000023.1:0-66458 GCF_033391095.1 Vibrio sp. Vb0667
GTCGCAGGATTATAGAGAAGAGCGAAGAAAAAATCACCTTTTTTTGCGCCAAATCACTAATTTTTTCTTCACTTTTTTAAGAACCCATTGGATCTAGGCCAAATGTTCACGCGCGAGATACTCATGACTTTGCATCTCAGTAAGCCGAGACAAACAGCGCTTAAATTCGAACTCTAACTGCCCGTCAGTATATAAATCGGCCATTGGCACTTCAGCAGAAATAATCAACTTAACATTGCGCTCGTAAAACTCATCGACCAGCGCGATAAAGCGTCTCGCCGCATCATCTATTTTTCGGTTCATTTGTTGAACATCTGCCAGTAATACCGTGTGGTAAATACGAGACAATTCAATGTAGTCATTTTGACTGCGAGCAGTTTGACACAACTGAGCAAACGACGCATGCAGCACCCCGTCGCTTGCTTCAATCACCGCTAGTTGACGGTGGTTAACTTCGATTTGATGAGCAACAAACTGACGCTCTCCAGTCAGCTGCTGATAATATTTGTTAAGGTTTATGCTAGCCTGCTCATCAAGCGGGTAATGGTATATTTCAGCCTGTTCTAACGTTCTTAAGCGATAATCAACGCCACTATCGACATTCAACACTTCACAACGTGCCAAAATCATATCGATCGCGGGCAAAAAGCGCGCTCTTTGCAAACCGTTACGATATAAGTTCTGCGGCTCAATGTTTGAAGTCGCGACTAGGATCATCTGCCGCTTGAACATTTCTTGAAGTAGCGTTGCAAGGATCATCGCATCAGTAATGTCGGAAACAAAAAATTCATCAAAGCAAACCACATCGGCTTCTTCTTTAAATTTATCCGCCACTTTTGATAGCGGATTTTCGACATCACCTAACAGCTTCAACTCATCATGTACTCGATACATAAATCGATGGAAGTGGACGCGCATTTTTCTTTGGGTCGGTAAAGCATCAAAAAATGCATCCATAAGGTAGGTTTTACCGCGACCTACCCCACCCCAAAAGTAAAGGCCTTTTGGTGGTTCAGGCTTGTCGATTTTTTTCCCCATTAGCTTTTGCCATTTGGAAAGCTGAGGAACAGGCGCTGACTGAAATTCAACGATAGCATGGTAAAGCTTGTCTAATGCAACGACCGCTTGATACTGAGCTTCATCACGCTGAAACCCGTGTTCTGCTATGTCTTTTTGATATTGTTGTAGTGGTGTCATCGTATTAAGTCGTATAGAGGTATAGAGAAAAGGGTTACCTCGGGGTCAACTTTGAGAATAGAGAGAAGTAGTTATCAGTCCCCGAAGACATACTGCTATTTTTCTTTATCGGCTGTTCAAGCCATAGTAACATGGACGAGCACCGCGTGTAACTAAGTAGTAAAAGACTTGTTAAAACAACTATAAGGAGCAGTTATGCCTTGGATTTATGCCATTGTGGGTTTGCTGGTCGGTACAATCGTAGGCGTAGTCATTAGTAGACTAACCACCCCTGAATACAAGAAACAAAAGTCTGTGCAGAAAGAACTTGAAGCGGCCAAGTTTGAATTAGAGCAACAACGTCAAGAGCTCGTCGATCACTTTGCACAAACCGCAGAAATGTTGGACACCCTAGGTAAAGATTACACCAAGCTATACCAACATATGGCCAAGACCTCTTCTGAGCTTTTGCCAAACTTACCAGAACAAGACAACCCGTTTGATAAGAAAACGGCAATGTCGTCTGAAACCATTGCAGAAGATCAACCAGAGTTTAACGAACAACCAAAAGACTACGCTAATGGCGCCACCGGTCTTTTGAAGGATCAAGAGAAAGAAATCATTAATGCTCCCGAAGCGGTAACCGCAAAAGCATCATAATCCTCTCTTACTTCTATCTAGGGCCGATACATTTGTATCGGCCCTTTTTTGAACTTTTTCCCCTCACCTTCGCTCTAACTTGGGTGTGCACTGCCTCCCCTTTTGATTGTCCGAACTAGACCCTATATTAGTTATTAACAAAGTGAACTAACCGTTCGGATATTTCTTTTTGGCAGACATGTTTCAAGAGGAGTTATTGGATGAAAAAACCACTGCTTGCGCTCACCGTTCTATCTCTGAGTTTGGGTTCGATTATTGCCCCAGTTCAAGCCACTGCCGCATTACCTTTGAATGTGGATGGCCAACAGTTACCTAGCTTGGCACCAATGCTTGAGAAGGTGACCCCAGCTGTTGTGAGTATTGCTGTAGAAGGTAAACAAGTACAAACCAGCCGCATTCCCGAGCAATTTCAATTTTTCTTTGGCCCAGATTTTCCTATGGAACAAAGGCGAGAGCGCCCGTTCAGAGGTTTAGGGTCTGGTGTCATTATTGATGCGAAGAAAGGCCATATTGTCACTAACTACCATGTGATCAAGGGCGCAGATGAGATTCGAGTTCGCCTCTTTGACGGGCGCGAGTATGACGCTACGCTCGTTGGCGGTGATGAAATGGCCGATGTTGCGTTACTTAAATTAGAGAAAGCGAAAAACTTAACGCAGATTAAAGTCGCGGATTCCGACAAACTGCGTGTCGGTGACTTTACGGTTGCGATTGGTAACCCATTTGGGCTCGGTCAAACCGTAACTTCGGGTATTGTTTCAGCCCTTGGCCGCAGTGGCTTAAACGTTGAAAACTTCGAAAACTTCATCCAAACCGATGCCGCAATTAACAGCGGTAACTCTGGTGGTGCATTGGTCAACCTTAATGGTGAGCTGATCGGTATTAATACTGCGATTTTAGGCCCTAACGGCGGTAATGTGGGTATTGGCTTTGCGATTCCATCAAACATGATGAAAAACCTCACTGATCAAATTCTAGAGTTTGGTGAAGTCAAACGCGGCATGTTGGGTGTGCAAGGTGGCGAAGTAACCTCTGAGCTAGCTGATGCATTGGGTTACGAGTCGAGTAAAGGGGCCTTTATTGGTCAAGTCGTACCGGACAGCGCAGCCGATAAAGCAGGGTTAAAAGCCGGTGACGTAATTGTATCGGTGAACGGCAAAGCGATTAATACTTTCTCAGAGCTCCGCGCAAAAGTGGCAACACTGGGCGCAGGTAAAGAAATCACATTAGGTGTGGTTCGAGATGGTAAGAATAAAACCTTTGATGTAACGCTTGGCGAATCTACGAATATGAAAGCTAAAGCGGAGACATTACATGAGGGACTCAAAGGTGCGGAGTTAAGCAATACAACACCAAGTGATGTAATCCAAGGTGTTAAAGTATCGAGCGTTGCAGATAACTCTCCAGCAGCTCAATATCAATTACAACAAGGTGACATTATTATCGGTGTGAACCGTCAACGAGTGAAAAACCTTGCCGAGCTTCGTACAATCGTAGAGAAACACAAAGGTGTACTGGCTCTTAATATTCAACGTGGTGAACGTACTATTTATCTTGTCATTCGTTAACCACTTTCAAAGTGATAGAAAATAAGGTTTTCGATGCATAGTGCTGAGTGATAAGGCTCGATCACTTTTCCTTATCGCTCAATAACTAATGAAAAGGGCAGCGCGATGACGTGCTGCCCTTTTGTTATTTTTCAATGTAATGCTATTCTTCATCTTCGATGCCATTTTGGCGCTCACGCATGGAGAGGATATGCTCAGCTTTTTATTACGTTCTGTCTTTTTAGGCTTGGCTACTGCCGCAGTGGTATTACTGGCGGTTCCATCTTTGCGCAACAACGTAATTCCTGCCGCGCTTGATCCTCAACCTGTTAATATCGCATCAGTCGAGTTGACGTTTAATCAAGCGGTCCGAAGAGCAGCGCCTGCAGTGGTAAACATCTACAGCCGTAAGTATGTTGAGAATGATCGCAGTAAACTCTCGACTCAAGGTCTGGGGTCAGGTGTCATTGTTAGTGAGAAAGGCTACATCATTACTAACTATCATGTGGTTGCTCAAGCTGATCAAATTGTTGTGGCATTACAAGACGGCAGAGCCGCAGCGGCTCAGCTCGTAGGGACAGATAAACGTACTGATATAGCCGTGCTGCGTGTCGAAGGTTCGAATTTGCCCGTAATCCCTCTGAACTCTAATTACAAACCACAAGTGGGCGATGTAGTACTAGCCATCGGTAACCCATACAACCTTGGACAAACCACAACGTTCGGCATTATTTCTGCCACAGGTCGTTCATCTATTAGCGATGGTCGTCAAGCATTCATTCAAACCGATGCCGCCATCAATGAAGGTAACTCTGGTGGAGCCCTAGTGAACACACAAGGCGAGCTCGTCGGCATTAACACCGCCTCTTTTCAGCAAGCGACAGACTTAGAAACTTACGGTATTTCTTTTGCGATCCCTGCGCCGCTAGCCAGTAAGATCATGCAGAAAATCATCGCTGATGGCCGCGTGATTCGTGGTTATATTGGAATCGACGGCCAAGACATTAATGCGGTCACTGCTCGCCTACTTGGAAATGAACACATAGGTGGTATTGTCGTACTTGGTATTGATCCAAATGGTCCAGCCAATGCGGCAGGCTTCCAAAAGCAGGACATCATTATCAGCATTGATGGCAATAAAGTGCAAGGGCGTCAGAGCGTTATGGATATCGTTACCGATTTACGTCCTGGCACCACCGTGGACGTCGGTATCATTCGCAAAGGAAAAGAGATGACCTTGAAAGTCACCATTGCCGAAGACAAGCAAGAAGCATAAAAAATCCCAGCCATTGGCTGGGATTTTTATTTGTGCGTTACTCGCTATCGCTCGGTGTTTCCGTCGTATCGGAATCATCTAGCTCAACTTCAATGCGAGTGACTCGCTGCAAACCTCTCGGTAGTAGCCCGCCTCGGCGACCACGTTCGCCACGGAAGTTATCAAGGTCAGACGGTTTAAGACCCAACTTTCGCTTACCCGCGTACAGCGTTAACGATGCACCTTTTGGTAAAGACATTAAGTGAGATAGTACTTCTTCTCGCTCTTTTGCTTTAGCAGCAGGAATGTTGATGATCTTATTCCCCTTACCTTTCGCCAGTTGTGGCAAGTCTTTGATTGGGAACAGCAGCATGCGACCTTGGTTAGTGATTGCTAAGATTTCATCAGAGTCTAAATCTTCAATCTCTTTTGGCGTCATGATCTCAGAGTTGGCAGGTAAAGTGACGAGCGCTTTACCACTGCGGTTTTTAGACAGCAAGTCCGCGCCTTTACATACAAAGCCGTAACCTGCATCTGAGCCCACCAGCCACAGCTGATCTTCTTCACTCATGATGACTTGGCGAATACTGCTACCAGCCGTAATATTCAAGCGACCGGTAATCGGCTCACCTTGACTACGAGCAGAAGGCAGTGAGTGCGATTCCAGAGAGTAACTTCGACCGTCACTACCTAGGAATACCGCAGGCTGATTACTCTTACCTCGAGCATGCGCTAAATACTTATCACCCGACTTATAGTTTAAGCCTTCGGCATCCACGTCATGGCCTTTCGCGTGACGAATCCAACCTTTCTCAGAAAGCACAACCGTGATTGGCTCACTTGGTACGAGGTCACGTTCAGTCAGCGCTTTTGCTTCTGCACGCTCAACCATTGGAGAGCGACGGTCATCACCGTATTTCTCTGCGTCTGCTTTGATTTCTTTTTTCAGTAGTGTGTTCAGACGACGCTCAGAACCGAGTAGCTGTTCTAGCTTCTCACGCTCTTTCTCTAGCTCATCTTGCTCACCACGGATCTTCATCTCTTCTAGTTTTGCTAGATGACGAAGTTTGGTATCTAAAATTGCATCCGCTTGGATATCGGTAATACCAAAGCGTTCCATCAGCACCGCTTTTGGATCGTCTTCAGTACGGATGATCTCAATCACTTCATCTAGGTTGAGGTAAGCAACCAACAAACCTTCCAAGATGTGTAGACGAGCCATGACTTTGTCTAGGCGGTGTTGTAGACGACGACGCACAGTCGTACGACGGAACTCGATCCACTCAGACAGAATTTGCACCAGACCTTTAACTTGAGGACGGTTATCCAAACCAATCATGTTCAAGTTAACGCGGTAACTGCGCTCAAGATCCGTTGATGCGAACAAGTGGTTCATCAACAAATCACAATCGACGCGGTTTGACTTAGGCACCACAACGATACGCGTTGGGTTCTCGTGATCCGATTCATCGCGAAGATCGTCAACCATTGGCAGCTTCTTCGCACGCATCTGGTTAGCGATTTGCTCAAGCAGTTTGGCACCCGATACTTGGTGAGGCAAAGAAGTGATAACAATATCAGAACCTTCTTTATGCCAAACCGCGCGCATTTTGATGCTGCCACGACCGTTGCGGTAAATCTTCTCGATATCCGCTTGCGGCGAGATAATTTCTGCTTCTGTTGGGTAATCCGGACCTTTGACATACTGCATCACGTCCGGCAGTTCTGCTTTCGGGTTGTCGATCAAATGAATAGTCGCATCTGCGATTTCACGAACGTTGTGCGGTGGGATGTCTGTTGCCATACCAACGGCAATGCCGGTTACACCGTTGAGCAGGATGTGAGGCAGACGTGCTGGCAACATTTGTGGCTCTTTCATTGTGCCATCAAAGTTAGGTTGCCATTCAACCGTTCCCTGGCCAAGTTCGCCAAGCAATACTTCAGCAAACTTAGACAGTTTTGCTTCGGTATAACGCATTGCCGCAAATGATTTCGGATCATCTGGCGCACCCCAGTTACCTTGACCATCCACTAATGGATAGCGGTAAGAGAATGGCTGAGCCATCAATACCATCGCTTCGTAACACGCTGAATCACCGTGCGGATGGTATTTACCTAGCACGTCACCAACGGTACGTGCAGATTTTTTGTATTTTGCTGATGCAGAGAGACCAAGCTCTGACATCGCATAAATGATGCGTCGTTGAACCGGCTTTAAGCCATCACCAATGTATGGCAAGGCGCGGTCCATGATTACGTACATCGAGTAGTTCAGATAAGCGTCTTCAGTGAACTTGCGCATTGGCAATTGTTCGACGCCATCGTAGGTAATTTCTGTAGACATCCGTTACACCTCTGCCAAGTCGCCGTTGTTTTGTAGCCAAGAACGACGGTCATCTGCACGCTTTTTACCTAGCAGCATGTCCATCATTTCCATGGTCGCCGTAGAGTCGTCAATGGTTAACTGCACTAAGCGACGCGTGTTCGGATCCATGGTGGTTTCACGCAACTGAAGTGGGTTCATCTCACCCAGACCTTTGAATCGTTGCACGTTGATTTTGGCTTTCTTCTTCGACAAGCGCTCTAAAATGCCATCTTTTTCATCATCATCGAGGGCGTAGAACACTTCTTTCCCGCAGTCGATTCGATACAGAGGCGGCATCGCCACATAGATATGACCCGCTTCCACTAGTGCGCGGAAGTGACGAGTAAATAGAGCACAAAGCAGCGTTGCGATGTGAAGACCATCCGAGTCCGCATCGGCAAGGATACAGATCTTACCGTAACGAAGACTCTCGAGGTTGTCGCTATCTGGGTCAATACCCAAAGCAACGGAGATATCGTGTACTTCTTGAGACGCAAGAACTTGATCGGCAGAGACTTCCCAAGTGTTCAAGATCTTACCACGCAGTGGCATCACGGCTTGGAATTCACGGTCACGTGCCTGTTTTGCCGAGCCACCCGCAGAGTCACCCTCCACAAAGAAGATTTCCGTGCGACTTAAGTCCTGTGCAGAACAGTCGGTCAACTTACCTGGCAGTGCCGGGCCAGAAGCCACTTTCTTACGTACGACTTTTTTCGCCGCTCGCATACGACGATGCGCGTTAGCGATACAGACTTCTGCCAATTGCTCTGCGAGCTGAGGCTTTTCGTTCAACCAAAGACTGAACGCATCTTTTACAACGCCAGAGACAAATGCCGCGGTTTGACGAGAAGAGAGACGTTCCTTGGTCTGGCCTGCAAATTGTGGATCTTGAATTTTAACCGACAGCACGTAAGAACAGCGGTCGAAAACGTCATCACCCGTTAGCTTCACACCACGAGGTAATAGATTACGGAACTCACAGAATTCGCGCATCGCTTCCAACAAGCCTTGGCGTAAACCATTAACGTGCGTACCACCTTGAGCGGTTGGGATTAGGTTAACGTAGCTTTCGGTGATCATTTCACCGCCTTCTGGCTGCCAAATTACCGCCCAGTTTGCCGCTTCAGTATCCGCCAAGAACTCACCAGTAAATGGTTCTTCAGGAATAACTGGATAGCCTTTTACACCTTCCGCAAGATAGTCTTTAAGACCGTCTTCGTAGTACCACTTATAGTCTTTGCCATTAACTTTGTCGGTTAATGTGATTTCTAAGCCCGGACACAAAACCGCTTTTGCGCGCAGGTTGTTGACTAAGCGCGTCACAGAGAAGTTAGCCGAATCGAAGTACTTCGCATCAGGCCAGAAATGTACGCTGGTACCGCGATTGCGACGACCACATGTGCCAGTTACGGTCAGATCAGACACTTTCTCGCCGTGTTCAAATGCAATTTCATACACTTGACCATCACGACGAACTGTTACTTCAACGCGTTTTGACAACGCGTTTACTACAGATATACCTACCCCGTGCAAACCACCAGAGAATTGGTAGTTTTTGTTAGAGAACTTACCACCCGCATGTAGCTTACATAGAATTAGCTCTACGCCTGATACTTTCTCTTCTGGGTGGATATCAACAGGCATGCCTCGACCATCATCGATCACTTCGAGTGATTGGTCAGCATGTAGGATGACTTGTACTTTTGAGGCATGTCCGGCTAGCGCTTCATCGACACTGTTGTCGATAACTTCTTGGCCCAAATGGTTTGGGCGCGCTGTATCCGTATACATCCCTGGTCGGCGACGTACTGGCTCTAAGCCATTCAGTACTTCAATGGCACCAGCATTATATTGTTCAGTCATAATACGGAATTATTCTCAAAGTTTACTTGTTGCCTGAGTATCACCAATGGGCGTACCCATACTCAGGAAACGAAAAAGCCACCCTGTTCACATCACTAAGAGTTTGTAAACATGATGCATAACAAAGTAGCCAGGGTCCTCGACCCTTAAGATCTTTTGGCAAAACATAGTCGGAAAGCATACCGCCCATGTCAAGAAACGGTTGGATATATCAATAAAAACTATGAGCCTTTTCCAATCGCTTTCGAATTACAGTTCTAGAAATTCGATAATCTGTGCAGGATAACGCTCAAAGCCTACAAAACTGTGATCACCGCCTTGTTCTACTGTTTGCTTAGCGTCTGCAAACTTATCTACCGCTTGTCGATAGTCTAAAACCTCATCTTCTGTTTGTTGCAATAACCAAAAAGAATGTGGCGACGCGATGCTTTGTACATCAAGAGCTTTTAACTCGTCAATATGACAAGCTTCAAGTGTATAGGTTTCATGCGTATATGGGTTAGTTTGCTTACCCAAATAATCTACTAGCAACTCATAAGGCTTGACTGCGGGGTTGACCACTACCGCTTTAAACCCAAACTTGTCATTTAGCCACGTTGACATAAAACCGCCTAATGAGCTGCCCACTAGACCAATTTTATAGTCGTCTTTATATTGCTCGATAATATCCAACAACATTTTCGCCGCTTGCTGAGGATAACAAGGTAACTGGGGAACAATCACCTTAATATCAGGCCTATGTTGCTCGCAGTAGGCTCTCATCACATTCGCTTTCATGGAGAGTGGAGAGCTATTAAAGCCATGGATATAGAGAAGAAGTGAAGGTTTACTCATAGATATCTCGCACAAAAAAGCGAGCCCGAACAGAGAGCTCGGGCGCGTTAGTAGCCGTTAGAAGAGAAGTCTGGTTGGAACTGGCCATCAGGAAGCCGACCTACTTGGGTCGTAATATCGCCACAAGCGTGTAGTTGCAGCTCCCGCCAACCAGGCGAAGTGGTATCAAGGGCAAAATCATCCGAGTTAGGCTTAAACTGAACACAAGTTGAGGGTGTTGCCATCACTCGAATACCCTTGTGAAGCACATTCATATCTTGATGAACATGGCCACAGAGAATGCCTTTCACGTTATCAAAACGCTCGACAACCTGCCAAAACGCTTCGGCATCTTTTAAAGTATGTTGATCAAGCCACGCGCTTCCCACCAGTAACGGGTGATGATGCAACAAAACAAGTGTGTGTCTTTCTGGGTGTTCGGCTAGCTTTTCTTCGAGTAGCGTTAATTGCTGATCACTCAAGCGCCCATGAGGAACGCCAACAACTTGCGAGTCTAAAAGAATTAACTGCCAATGCTCGCCAAGCAACACATGCTCTGCGGCTTTGATTTGTGGCGAAGGCAAAACACTGCCCATATTAGGCTTGTAATCATGATTACCAGGTAGCCAAAAGCAGTCTTTCTCTAGCGGTTCAATGCCGTTGGCAAAGCGCTGATAAGATTCTGCACTATGGTCTTGGGAAATATCGCCCGTCGCTAAAATGTAATCAAACGCCACGTTGCGGCGTAAAACATCAGCAACAACAGCATTGAAGCTATCGACTGTTTTTACGCTTAGCAAACTTCCCTCATCGGTAGCAAACAGATGAGTATCCGTAATTTGTAAAAGTTTGATGCTGTCACTAGATGATTGCAAAATGAAAACCTGATTCGTCCACTATATCGTTATTTGTTATTTTCCTTTAGTGACGTGACGATCAATTGAAGGCAAGTGGTGTTCTACTGATACCACTTCGTAAACAAAACGTCAGCCATTCACCGAGGAATGTGTTTAATTGATGCTTTTCATCTTTCTGCATCAGTTGGTCATTGGGATAATCATACTTAGCTTTTATGCGAGAGAACTCTCCGCTTGAGCATACTTCGGCTACTCTCGCATCATGATAAAGCCTGACAGACATCGTCGGTAAAGGAAACACTGGCGTTTCATCACTCTGACATATCTCAACAACTGTGGTGTATTTTGTGATTTCATTCACGGTCAATTGGTAAACCATGTTCGCCGCTTGGTAGCAACGTACATCCCCAACTTCGGCAGAAGCAGGCAATAAGGCGTTCAACTTAGCGTAGTTGGTCTCATACGTTCTCATAAGACCAGCTAAATCAACATGATATTGTTGTTTTTCAGCCAATTGTGCCATTACTCACTCTCCACCGTTTGGGATAGTCCCCATTCTGACTTTAACTCTTGATGGTGTAATTGCAGCCATTGCAACGCAATAATCGACGCACCATTTTCAAATTTTCCGTCCTTCACCCATTGATACGCCGTTTCACGACTCATGACATGAACGCGGATATCTTCATTCTCATAGTCTAAACCATGAATGCCGTGCGCTTTAGACGCATCCACTTCACCAACAAAGACGTCTAGCTTTTCCGAGCAACCACCAGCCGAAGGATAATAAGAAGTGACAGGTATAACGCGCCCCACCTGAATCCCCGCTTCTTCGACAGCCTCTCGACGAATTACGGCTTCAGCAGATTCATCGCGGTCAATCATACCGGCGACAATTTCTAGCTGCCAAGGGTGTTCATGTTCCAACGCGCCAATACGAATCTGTTCAATGATTACGACCTGGTCCGTCTTTGGATCATAAGGAAGCATCGCTGCTGCGTGACCACGCTCGAACATTTCTCGTTCAACAACTCCACTCCAACCACCAGCAAATAGCCTATGCTGAAAGCGGTATTTCACCATTTTGAAAAAACCTTCAAATAAGGTTTCTTTCGAGATGACTTTTACATCTCGCGAAGTAAAATCTTGTTGTTGTTTGTCACGCTGTTGCATTCAACACCTCTCTGAGTGAATCCTGTAGTTTACTCATTGTTATTCGCTTGCTCAAAGGACTTGGCTCAACTTTTTGTATAATAGTTACAAATTAATTTAAGTCTTTGCTAAAAATTTATTGCACAAGTGGATAATTACGTGTAAAAAAGTGCAAACTTTAGAGTAAATATCGTGCAAATTGAGTTAAACTACTGAGAATTAACCAATCTATGGACCGCGGGAATAGAAAATGAAAAAATTGCTTCCACTATTTATCAGTGCAGCGCTAGGTAGCATGAGTACGTCTGCGTTCGCAGACTCTTTGGCTGAAATCTACGACTTGGCAAAACAAAATGATCCACAATTGCTCAGTGTAGCAGCACAACGTGACCAAGCTTTCGAAGCAATCACCTCAAGCCGTAGTGCTCTATTACCACAAATTAACCTTACTGCGGGTTACAATTTAACTCGTGGTGACAACGATTATAACGATGGCGCTCTGGGCAAATCATCGAATGATCAAGATGCTCTAACTGCTGGGGTAAGTTTCTCACAAACTCTATACAATCGCGCATCTTGGATCTCTCTAGATACTGCTGAGAAAAGCGCTCGCCAAGCAGACGCGACTTACGCAGCGACGCAACAGGCACTGATCCTTCGCGTGTCACAAGCATATTTTGAAGTTCTACGCGCGCAAGATAATCTTGTTTTCGTACGAGCAGAAAAAGCCGCAGTGGGTCGTCAATTAGAGCAAACTAAACAGCGTTTTGAAGTAGGTTTGTCTGCAATCACTGACGTGCATGACGCACAAGCTCAGTACGACCAAGTGCTAGCGGACGAAGTGTTGGCAGAAAACGCGCTAACTAATAGCTACGAGTCACTGCGTGAAATTACAGGCCAAGAGCACAAAGATCTCAACATTTTGGATACTGGCCGCTTCACCGCTAGCCCATCGACCGTACCAGCTGAATCACTCATTGATGAAGCAAAAACCAAAAACCTGACCTTGCTATCTTCACGTATTCTTCAAGACATCGCGCGTGACAATATTTCACTAGCAAGCTCTGGCCACTTACCAACGCTCTCTCTAGATGGTGGTTACAATTACGGAGATTACTCAGGAACGGACAACACATTCAATAGTGGCCTAAACCGCAATGCCAATAGTGACCGTACTAGTGACAACTTCAATATCGGTGTGAACCTTGCTGTACCGCTATATACAGGTGGTAACGTAACCTCTCAAACCAAACAAGCTGAATACGCATACGTGGCAGCAAGCGAAGATCTTGAAGCACAGTACCGTAGCGTAGTCAAAGATGTTCGCGCACAAAACAACAACATTAACGCCTCTATCGGCGCATTACGTGCGTATGAGCAAGCGGTTATTTCTGCACGCTCTGCACTAGAAGCAACAGAAGCTGGCTTTGATGTAGGTACTCGTACTATCGTTGATGTACTGGACGCGACTCGTCGTCTATACGATGCGAACAAAAACCTATCGAACGCTCGTTACGACTACATTTTAAGTGTTCTTCAGCTACGCCAAGCAGTTGGTACGCTAAGCGAACAAGACATCTTAGACGTTGATGCAGGTTTGAAAGCGGCAAAATAACCGCGAATTGAATACTTCAGGTCTTAATAAATAAAAACGCCAGTTGAGTTATCAGCTGGCGTTTTTTATTACTTGTAGTTCAGAGCCTAAAAGTGTCTCTTAGCATCAAGTATCATAAAGGCCGCACTTAGCGACCTTTATGAGCAAATAGCATTTCAATGCTAACAAACAGCAGGCTTAGCCCTTACCGCCTTTGATTGCATTAATGATTTCACTGGTCGAGCAGCCATCTTCAAAGTTCAATACACGAACTTCACCACCCGCCGCAATGACTTCTTTACCACCAGCAATATCTTCTGGTTTGTAGTCACCGCCTTTTACTAGCAAGCTTGGTAGAACTTCTGAGATCAAACGCTGCGGCGTATCTTCACTAAATGGTACAACCCAATCCACAGCGCCCAAACCTGCCAACACCGCCATGCGGCGATCGGTTGGGTTTACCGGACGACCAGGGCCTTTAAGGCGTTTTACTGACTCATCGGTATTTACCGCAACGATTAGGCGATCGCCCAGTTCAGCAGCATGGTTTAAGTAAGACACATGGCCAGCGTGTAGAATATCAAAGCAGCCATTTGTCATAACGACTTTCTCGCCACGAGCACGTGCTTTTTTCACCGCTTCGATCAGTGCTTTTTCTGAAATAACACCGTAATCCGTGTCTTGGCTGCCATGTACCGCTTCTGCTAATTCAATCTCAGAAAGCGTTGACGTGCCTAGTTTACCAACCACAACACCTGCCGCTGCGTTTGCTAGTGCACACGCTTCTTCAAATGATTTGCCTGCGGCAACAGACGCTGCCAATACAGAGATAACCGTGTCGCCCGCACCTGTCACGTCGTACACTTCTTTCGCTTGAGTTGGAAGGTGGAACGGTTCCTGGCCACGACGAATCAAGGTCATTCCGTTTTCGCTGCGTGTCACTAAAAGCGCTTCAAATTCAAACTCTTCAACCAAAGCCAGTGCTTTCTCTACTAGCTCTTGGTCAGATTTCACTTTACCTACAACGTCTTCGAACTCTTTCATGTTTGGCGTAAGAAGTGTTGCGCCACGGTAGCGTTCAAAATCCGCACCTTTCGGGTCAATGAAAACCGGAATATTTGCTGCGCGCGCTTTTTGAATGTATGCCTGAACATGCTCTAACGAACCTTTTGCGTAGTCAGACATAATCACGGCTTTAACGTTTGGCAGTGCGGCATCCATACGTGATAGCACAGGTGCAGAATCTGTGTTTTCAAACTTGTCTTCGAAGTCGAGACGAATAAGCTGTTGTCCACGGCTCATTACGCGAAGCTTCGTAATCGTTGGGTAATCAGGCAGTGCAACGAAATCGCACTTCACATCGAGTGAGCTCAGCGTCTCCGTCAGCACTTTTGCAGGCTCATCTTCCCCAGTTAGACCAACAATGTGAGCATGGCCACCTAGTGATGCGATGTTCATCGCAACGTTCGCAGCACCACCAGGACGCTCTTCATTGTTTTCTACTTTTACAACAGGAACCGGCGCTTCAGGAGAAATGCGCCCGGTTGGGCCATACCAGTAACGATCTAGCATGACATCACCGATGATGAGCACACCAGCGCTGTTGTAATCAGGTAGAATTGGTTTCATTGTTGGTCTCCAAAAATTAAATCGAAGTGAGTTTATCACAGCCCTTATCGAGGCTAAATATATGGTCTTAACTGAACCACTGATTCCAAGCCTGTTTTACCCACTCCCTTTCGGCAACAAACTTGTCTTCCACCACATCAGCGTCTAAATTGAGTAGATTTCGTCGGTGTATTTCGTTGCGCATTGTCGTGTAAGCACGTATCAACTGCATTGCTTGGTCTTCGTCCATGACATTTTGCGCAATGAGCGTTTCAAAGATGCGCACATTATCACACCAACGCGTCAATTTCGGCTTATCGTGACTATAGTTGAGCACTAGGTACTGAGCGAGAAATTCGATATCGGTAATCCCACCCACATCTTGCTTGAGCATAAAGCGGCCTGGCTTTTTCCCCCCAAGATGACCGCGCATTTTTTCTCTCATTTCGACAACGTCTTTTTTCAGTTCAGCTTGATCGCGTGCTTTGCACAACACATCATGCCGCGTATTGTGAAATGCGATCGCCAGTGGTTCATCACCATAAATCATGCGCGCGCGGACAAGTGCTTGATGCTCCCATGTCCACGCGTCTTGATGTTGATAGTCGTCGAACGCGTCCGTTGGGCTAACCAACAAACCCGATGCACCGGACGGACGCAATCGGGTATCGACCTCGTATAAAATACCGGAAGCGGTGCGAGTGGAGAAAATATGAATGATACGCTGTGCTAAACGAAGGTAGAACTGACGACCATCAATCTCTTTTTTGCCGTCAGTGTAGACATTGACTGGGCAGTCATGCATGAAGACAATATCCAAGTCGGAGTTATAGCCGAGCTCCCACCCTCCGACTTTACCATAGCCAATTACAGCAAAGCCTTTGCCTTCACGATCTTTCACATGCGTTGGCTCGCCATACTTTTCAGATACTTGCAACCAAGCCTGACAGATCACCGCATCCACGATAGCTTCCGCTAAATAAGTTAAATGGTCACTCACTTTCATCACTGGCAATGCGCCAGCAATATCTGCCGCTGCAATACGCAAAATACAAATTTGCTTAAACTGACGCAACGCTTCCATTTGCTGTTCCATATCATCTTCAGGAATACGCGCCAAATAATCACGCAGCTCTGTACGGTAACTGTCTAATGGAATGGGATTGTACAGCTGCGCAGGGTCGATTAACTCATCAAGCAAGATAGGATAACGAGACAGCTGCTCTGAAATCATTGGGCTTGCGGTACACAAACGTACGAGCTGCACCAGAGCCGCTGGATGCTCATCCAATAATTCCAAGTAAGTTGTGCGAGTGCAGATGTTGTGTAGCAAATGAAGTACACGAGATAAACCAAACTGTGCATCAGGATGGGCAAAGACCGCATCAAACACTTTCGGCATCAAACGATTGAGCACTTCGCGTCCACGTGGGCCTAACGTTTTTTTGGCCAGATCGGTTTTAAAGTTGATGATGGTTTTCGCGCATGAAGCAAAGTCTTCAATCTGAATATCCTGCTGCAAGATATGCTCAAGAACGTCTTGTTTGTCGGCCATATCCCATAGCTCATGAAAATGACGAGCAACGGTAGTCCCCTCGTCTTCTTCATCATCACCAATTAGTGATTCAAAAACTTGGTGAACATTTGCCATATGCTGCTGGGTTTGCTCAATTAATTGCTCCCAACAGCTCATTTTCATCGCGGTGGCGAGCTTTAAGCGTTCGGTTTCGCAATCAGGCAGCGTCTGGGTTTGCTTATCCGCCATTGCTTGCAACAAGTTTTCTAATTGACGCAAGTACTTGTATGCGGCTTCTAGATCGCTGACTTCTTGTGGAGTAAGCAATGCCAGCTCTTCAATGCCTTGCAGCGTTTCCAACAGCCCTCGATTACGCAAAGAAGGCTCTCGACCACCTCGAATTAATTGAAAAACTTGAGCGATAAATTCAATTTCTCGGATGCCACCCGCACCTAGCTTAATGTTGTTATTCAACCCTCGGCGGCGAACCTCGCTACTGATCATCGACTTCATTCGTCGCAAAGATTGAATCGCACTGAAATCAATATAACGACGAAAAACAAAAGGGCGCAGCATTTGGCGTAGCTCTTGATACTGCGGGTACATCTCACATCCCATCACCCGAGCTTTGATCATCGCGTAGCGTTCCCAATCTCGCCCCTGTTCTTGGTAATAATCTTCAAGTGCGGCATAGCTCATTACCAAGGGGCCACTTTCTCCAAATGGGCGAAGTCGCATGTCGACGCGGTAGCAAAAACCATCGAAGGTTTGTTGGTCGAGCGCTTTGATGATGCGTTGACCAAGACGAGTAAAGAACTGGGCATTGGCAATGCTTCGGCGTGCGCCTTGGGTTTCGCCATTCTCTGGGTACGTGAAAATTAGATCAATATCGGAAGAAAAGTTTAGCTCGCCACCACCCAGTTTCCCCATGCCGATAATTAACATCGGCTGCACTTCACCGTCCTCACTTGTTGGCGTGCCCCACTCCTGACAACACACTTGATATTGCCATTGATAGGTTTCAAAAATCATCGCTTCTGCCAACTCAGATAAGTGGCTTAAAGACGTCTCTAGAGACCATGCATGCGTGAAATCCTTCCACGCAATGTACACCATTTCTCGATTGCGAAACTGACGCAATACGCGATGACCAGACATCTCATCAGGACATTGTTCCAACAGTTCAGCAAGGCGTGAGCGGTAAGACTCCTGACGACTTGGCTGCGCTAACATACTTGGCAACTCACGGGCTAGGACTTCATCGCGATGAATGGCTTCAGTTATAAACTGGCTTAAGCCCGCCACATAACGAAATTGCTGCGCAACCTCATCGGGCCAAAGGGGAAAATAACCTGCGTCTTGGGCGTTTTGTACGGCAGATTCAGCGATAGAAATCAGTGGCGAAGGCAGCTGCATTTTTCTTCCTTGTTTGAAAAGCACGGTAACTCATTCTTTATACCAGACTGAAAGCAAATAAAAACGCCCACAAAAGGTTTGTGGGCGTTTTATCAAAAGTTCGGGATCGAATATTAAACTTGGAAAGATTTGATCTTCTTGTCTAGCTCACCTGCATTATTTTGCATCATTTCAGAGGTTTCTAGCAGCTCGGTAACAACAACAACTGAGGCTTCAACCAACTCACGTACATTGGTGAGGTTTTGGCTCATCTCTTCTGCAACACTGCTTTGCTGACCAGACGCCGTCGCGATCTGGAAGTTCATGTCATTGATTTGCGTCACTTGCCCAACAATACCATCGAGCTCAGATCCAGCATTAGAAACCAGCTCGTTTCCATCTGCCGCTTCTACAACGCTTTTTTCCATGAGTTCTACCGCAGATTCAGCACTGGTTTGCAGCTGTGCGATCATCTCTTGAATTTCTACCGTCGCTTGTTGTGTACGTTGGGCAAGGTTACGAACTTCATCTGCAACCACAGCAAAACCCCGCCCAGCCTCGCCAGCTCGCGCCGCTTCAATCGCCGCATTCAGTGCAAGCAGGTTGGTTTGTTCAGAAATGCCTTGAATCGTCCCTACAACGCTACCAATGGCTTCAACACGTTCTTCAACTTGGTTAACCGCTTGTGCCGATGAAGCGATATCCGACGAAAGTTCACTCATTTTCGCCATTGTACTTTGCAAGAACTGCTGACCAGAAATTGCTTGTGCGGAAGCTTGCTCTGTTAGAGAAGATGCCGTCTGGGCATGTTCCGCAACCGTTTGGACCGTCGACGACATTTCACTCATCGCCGTAGCAAGTTGATCAATTTCGTTAAACTCTTCTTGCGCCGATTCCTTCGTTTCCGACATGCTCAGCGTCATGACTTCGGTGAGCGTTGATAATTCATCAGACGCATTAATTTGCATTTGAATCACATCGTGCAATTGTCGACGTGTCTTTTCTAATTCACGTGCCACGTCTCCGTATTCATCTTTACAATCCATACCAAATGGAACAGAGAGGTTCTTGCTCGCCATCAGTTTGATCGCGTCGCTCAGATACTGTGTTTGACGCAACATCACTCTAGCCGCCGCTAATAAGAGCACGACAAAAACCACAATCAATAAGGCGGTTTGCCAAGCAACTTGCGTTAAATATGCTTCATAATGCTGTTGGGCAACTTGCGCGTTTTGTGTCGCCGCTAAAAGTGAGTCGTAAAAAGTGTTTGCGTCCCACAGTTGTTTTGCCACGATCAGGACAGTACTGAAGACCATCAACATGACCATTTTAGGCACCAGTCGAATGTCGGATATGACCCTTTCCCATGGCTTAAATGCCAGCTTTTCCATTGTCAGTTCTCCACCGAGTCTTATATAGTCTTTATCTATAATCTTTATATTACTTATAGTTATGTTCGCGCTTTGCGTGGTTACGCGATTTATTTTGAGCTTCGTATGAAAAACAATGATATCAAAGACAGCACACGACCGATGGGCCTGTTGTCACTAATATTGTCTTTTATGGCACTATTTGTGATCTCTGGCTTGTTGTTTTTCCCGATCGATCACGAAACCCGTCAAGTTCTTATCGGTCTGGATTTCATAATCTGTAGTATTTTTCTACTACAGCTCACCATTGATTTGATCCGGTCCACAGATCGCTGGTTATTCCTTAAACGTCATTGGATAGATTTCGTAGCGAGCATCCCATTGATAGAGCCCCTGCGCTTTGCTCGTATTTTTCATATTATGCGAGTGGTATTAGTACTGCGTTCGTCAAAGTTCATTTTGCATCAGCTCAAAGAAAACCGCCGCGAAACCACGGTCGCCTCTATACTGCTATTGATGGTTATCCTCATAACACTCGGTTCTAGTGCAATGCTGTTTATCGAAGCGAAAAACCCAGAAGCGAATATTCGTACTGGCGCCGATGCTTTGTGGTGGGTATTTGTAACAATCTCAACGGTTGGTTACGGCGATCATTATCCAGTGACCTCCATAGGAAAGTTTTTGGCTGTCATCATCATTGTTTGCGGGGTGGGTATCTTTGGTATGATCTCGGGTCTTATCACCTCTATCCTTACTGCCCCAACGAAACAACAGACGCACAGTTCAATCAATAAAGAACGTATGCTCGAGCAGCTCCTAAGCCAACAAGCGCAAATACTAGAACGACTCGATTTCATGGAAAAAGAGCTACAACAACGTAAAACAGAGACAAAAAAATAGGACCATGCGGTCCTATTTTTTTGTTCTTATCACCAGAACGATCATTCACGCCAATAAGGCTGAACTTCCACACTGATCGCTCGGGTTTGATCCATTGCATGCAAAATTGAGCGCTCTTGACGGTGCAACCAGCGTTCTAACTGCTCTTTTTCTGCGTCTTCCAGCATATCAACCAACGGGAGTAAGTGGTTCAGCATTAGCAGATCATCGATACCATGCACTAGATCCGCCCATGGTAAACGGAAGCTGTTACGCTCATCCGAGTTATACAAACTCGCGAAACCAATACCAGTATAGAGGTTACGCAATAAGCGATAACGCTGATCAACGTACTCTTGCGCCGTCAAATCGCGCTCTGCTGGGAAAGCTTCCATTAGCTCAGCCCAAGTGCGATCGAGCTGAGTAACTGAAAACGGCATGATGTTACTTGCCATTTTTTCACGTGCTTTTTCATCAAGAAATGGCTGCCAACCGCGTGCTAAGATCCAGCGGCTTAGATCCAGCAGTAACCCTGTGTAACGCGCGGAATTGAGCAACCCTAGCACTTCTTCACGGCTTGGCAACTCTTGTAACTGCTGAGTCAGCTCAGATACTAAGAACTTACGCGCATCCAACTTACGCAGCACATTGCCTTTGTCATCTAAGAGCTCTTCAAGGTGTGCATGCTCATCTAACCAACTCAGTTCTTCTTCCAACCATTTAAGCTCTTGGCGCAGAATCGCACTCGCGCGACGAGGGACAATCCCGCCAAAAATAGTCAATGTTTGACGAATGAAACGAATGGCATTACTGATTTCACGCAGTGCTTCCACGCTGTCACGCTCAGCATAAATTTGCTCGTGATAATGCCAATGAGACAAAGCGTGCTCTAAAGAGTTGATCAAGCAAAATTCAACGGTATCCGTCGGACTACTGTCCACAAGTGCCAATGATTTTACTTCATCACCCGCATAACCGCTTGCAAGTCGATAACCTTTCGCCGCTTTGCTCAAGTTACCCAAACGCATACCGCCTTGCTCGCAAAAGCTGCGTGCCAGCGTGAATAAAGCTTCGGTTTGGCCTGACTTAAGTTCCAGTTCAACTTCGCAAATCGGCTCTTGCTTCTCTTCTTCGTCTTCACCTTTGGCTACAACTAAGCCTTGGTCAAAGGCAACTTCAATCTGACTGCCATCGGGCATGCCAATCAGCCATTGTTCACGTGTGAAGTTGGTCGAGAATAATGGCATAAGCTCGGATTGCAGCGTTTCTGCATCTTTACCTGGAGGCCAAATATCTAGAGGATGAAGCGACAGATTAGGCTCGTCGCTAGTGTGCTCAGCATTGTATTCTGGTCTTTGATGTAAGCCTGCGACGACGCGTCCTGCTGTCTTTACGGTTTGGACGAATACATCATCAAAACGGCGAATTCTTAAACCAATGTCGTGCTTTCGAAGCCATTTATCGGCAGTATCAAAATAGGTGTTACCCAAGTCACGACAACTATGCTGAAGTACTTTTGTCTCAGAAATTTTTTCTTTTAAAGTTTCTGAAAATTCAGGAGAAACAAAAAACTTCAGTTCTATTTCGGTTTCCATAGCTATACCTTTCAAAGCAGATAGAAACAGGATATTGCGTAATTTCTCACACGGCAAGAGAGAAATATCGCCGGATTGATGATCTAAAACAGTTTTAATGAGCGATTTAATGCGTTACCATGCGCGCCTTTATAGCCATCGTTCAACATTTCGCCAAGCACTCAGAAATGGTGTATGTTTTTTTAAGGTTATAGTTATTAGGTTGAATGACCATGCCAGTAAATACAATTATGGGGTTATTTGCAAAGTCCCCAATTAAGCCTTTGCAACGCCACGTTGTGTGTGTCAACGAATGTTGTTCACACTTGGTGAAATTCTTTGAAGTATCTTCAAAGGGTGATTGGGAAAAAGCAGCAGAAATCCGTGCACAAATTTCTCACCTAGAGAAAGAAGCGGATGTGCTGAAACGTGAAATCCGTCTAAAACTGCCTCGCGGTTTGTTCATGCCAGTCGACCGTACTGACATGCTTGAGCTTTTGACTCAACAGGACAAACTTGCAAACCTGGCAAAAGACATTGCTGGCCGTGTATATGGTCGTCAACTTGTCATCCCTGAGGCTCTCCAACCAAACTTCCTCGCTTACGTTCAACGTTGTCTTGATGCTGCCGATCAGGCGCAAAAGGTAATCAATGAACTTGATGAATTGCTAGAAACCGGCTTCAAAGGCCGTGAAGTGACGCTCGTCGCTGAAATGATTCATCAATTAGACGTTATCGAAGATGATACCGATGCCATGCAGATTGAACTTCGCCAACAGTTGATGGTGATTGAAGCTGACATGAACCCTATCGATGTCATGTTCCTGTACAAGATTCTTGAATGGGTAGGTGGTATTGCCGACCAAGCGCAGCGCGTAGGTGCTCGTTTGGAAGTCATGCTATCTCGATCTTAAAACATAAAGTTAACGACATAACGAAGAGCATAATTAACACGTGTCATAGGGACGATGACTATTTTCATCGTCTTATGGTTTGGCGCGCGTAAAATTTTGTTCCGCTTGTTATAAAACAACTAGGTATTACGATGGATATCCTTGCGAACTACGGCACTGTCCTGATTATTGTTGCAGCGATTTTTGGTTTCATGATGGCGATTGGTATTGGCGCGAACGACGTTGCTAATGCGATGGGTACATCTGTAGGTTCAAAAGCGCTAACTGTAAAACAAGCTATCATCATTGCGATGATCTTCGAATTTGCAGGTGCTTACCTTGCAGGCGGTGAAGTAACCGACACTATCCGTAAAGGTGTAATCGAAACTTCTTTATTTGCTAGTCAACCAGATGTTCTTGTCTACGGCATGATGTCTGCGCTTTTAGCAGCAGGTACATGGCTGCTTCTTGCTTCTTACATGGGCTGGCCAGTATCAACGACTCACTCAATCATCGGTGCAATCATTGGTTTTGCATGCGTATCAGTAGGTACTGAAGCGGTTGACTGGGGCAGCGTTCAAGGCATTGTTGGTAGCTGGATTATTACGCCAGTGATTTCAGGTTTCTTTGCTTACGTTATCTTTGTCAGCGCACAGCGCCTGATTTTTGATACTGAGAACCCTCTGTTTAACGCGAAACGTTTTGTACCTGTTTACATGTTCATCACAACAATGGTGATTGCACTTGTAACCATCAAAAAAGGTCTAAAACACGTTGGTCTTCACCTGACCAATGGTGAAGCCTGGATGTGGGCAGCAGCAGTTTCAGCACTTGTGATGATTGGCGGCTACGTATACATCCAGAAAAAATTCGCTAATCGCGAAGAGGACCGCAGCTTTTCTGGCGTGGAAGGTATCTTCAGCGTTCTGATGGTTATCACCGCTTGTGCGATGGCATTTGCACACGGTTCAAACGACGTTGCAAACGCCATTGGTCCACTGTCTGCTGTCGTATCGACTGTTGAACACATGGGCGAAATCAGCACGAAAAGCGCCATCGCTTGGTGGATTCTACCTCTTGGTGGTATTGGTATCGTGGTCGGTCTTGCAACACTGGGTCACAAAGTAATGGCAACCGTTGGTACAGGCATCACTGAGCTAACGCCTAGCCGCGGTTTTGCAGCACAGCTAGCAACAGCATGTACGGTAGTTCTAGCGTCTGGTACAGGCCTGCCAATTTCAACCACTCAAACATTGGTTGGTGCGGTTCTCGGTGTTGGCTTTGCTCGTGGTATCGCAGCACTGAACCTAGGCGTAGTTCGTAACATCGTGGCATCATGGATCGTTACACTACCAGCGGGTGCGTTATTGGCCGTAGTATTCTTCTACGGACTTCAAGCGATGTTCGCTTAAGACACTCGTCAATAGAATGTAAGCGCTTTGTCATTATTGACTCAAACGCACAGAAAGGGAGGCTTTGCCTCCCTTCTTTGTTGCACCGAGGTTTGAAACTGCATACTATTCGTCTATTTCCGGCTCCAATCATTCGGTGCCAACGCTGTCTCCAAGAAAAATCGTTAAGGGATTTACTGTGAAAAAACTAATCATCACGGTTTTGTTTACTTTGCTAGCAGCGCCAGCGGCCCTAGCAGCAGACCGTTATATTTCTGATGACCTCTTCACTTTTATGCACTCAGGTCCAAATAACACCTACCGTATTATCGGTAGTGTTAACGCCGGTTCTAAAGTACAACTGATTAAAACCAACCGAGATACTGGCTATACGCAAGTTCGTGATGACCGTGGTCGCACTGGTTGGGTACAAAGCAAGTTTGTGACAAACCAAGAGAGCATGGCAATTCGCCTTCCTCGCATTGAGAAAGAGCTAGCCGAAGTAAAAGAGCAGCTTGCTAATGCTCGTCAAACTTCTGATGCAGAGAAAGCCGGTCTTGTTACCTCTCTCGAAACACGTAACCAACAAATTTCAGATCTAGAAAATAAATACTCTGAGATCAGTGATCAGCTTACTTCTGTTGAAACAGAAAACCGCGAGCTACGCGCAAAACTGGATACACAAAAAGATGACATGCTGCTTAAGTACTTCACTTATGGCGGCGGTGTCGCAGGTTTAGGTTTACTATTTGGTTTGATTCTTCCGCATGTCATGCCTCGTAGAAAGCGCTCTCCTGCGGGTTGGGCATAAACCCTTACGCTTTTATCTTTAAAAAGAACGCAAAAGCCAGTCGATATTGACTGGCTTTTTAGTTTGCTTCGTTTGATAGAAGTGAGTACTACTCCCCCATTGAACTAGAGGCTCGACGACGATCCGTTGCGCCATAAAGCTTGCCATCTTTTAGCTCAATTGCATTCAAACCGCTTACCACTGGAATAACGTGCACTGGGTAGCCAAGCTCCATAAACTCAGGCACCAACATTTCTGCGAACGTTTTCTTTTCCACCAGCAAACCAGTCGGGTCATAAGACTTGGTGCGGTCTATCTTAGTGCCATACTGGATGTTTGGTAAGTCAATAGCCTCTTGCGCTGATAAGTTCCAATCCAGCACCCCAACCACGGTTTTTAGTACATACCCCGGGATTTGTGAACTACCTGGTGACCCAACCACCAAACGCAAATTATCATCACTGTCCATCACCATTAATGGCGTAATAGCCGAACGTGGACGCTTGCCCGCTTCAATTGAGTTTTGCGTAGGTTTGCCGTTAACCGTTGGCAGAGGTGAGAAGTTAGCCATCTGCGCGTTCAAGATAACGCCATCGACCATCACACCCGAGCCCATACCCGTTCCTACCGTACTAGTCATTGCTATTGCATTTCCATCTCTATCGACGATAGAAATATGCCCTGTATCTTTGCTCTCGAAGCCTTGATATTGCGCATACTGAGTTTGCGTTATCTGTCCTGCTTTTGGATCCTCTTTTGAAGTGCCATTATCGGGGATTAAATCACGTCTCTGATCTAGATAGGCTTTAGACAACAACTGTTCAACTGGCGCTTCCACATAATCCGGATCTCCGGCATACGCAATACGATCGGCTTTTGCAATTCGCATCGCTTCAGTCATGAGACGCCAAGGTTCCACATCCGTTTTCGCCATATGGGCAATGTCATAGGGTGCAAGCAGTTCAAGACTCTGAGCGACCATCACACCGCCCGAAGCTGGGTAACCAAAAGAGACGATTTTATTCCCACGGTAGTCGCTCTCAATGATGTCACGCTGCTTCACTTGGTAATGTTTAAAATCTTCTAAAGACAACTTCTCGTGTTGGTCGTCAATACGACTATTAACCGTCTCTACGATGTGCTGACCAAGCTCACCACCATAAAGGTAACTATCGCCTTGTTGCGCGATCTTCCTCAGCGTCTCAGCCATCTTAGGGTTCTTCATCAAGGTTCCCGTCGGCTTAATATCGTCCCCTTGCCAATACAAGGCTTTCACTTCCGGATCTTGCTCAAGTCGGCTTTGCTCTCTTACTACGATGTCGTAGGTGTAGCTGTTCATCGCGTACCCATTGCTCGCCAATGTAATCGCCGGCTTAATCAGCTCTGCCCATGGCAACTTGCCGTATTGTTCATGAGTGGTGTAAAGCAACCGCAACGTGCCCGGAACCGCAACAGAACGAGGGCCTAATATTTCGTTGCGACTGAGTACTTCCCCATTCTCAACAAACATTTCAGGGTTCGCGCTAGAGGGCGCTTCATCTCGACCATCAAGGGCCAGAAATTTTTTCTCGTCATGTTGATAAAACAGCGCGAAAGTCCCGCCGCCAATTCCGGTCATATCTGGCTCAACGACAGACATCACCATCTGCATCGCGACCATGGCATCAACAGCGTTACCGCCTTCTTTCAATATTGAGTAACCGGTACTGCTCACGTAAGGATTCGTCGCACTGACCATGAAATCTTGCCCGCGACTATCTGGTGTAACTGGGAATGGGTCTGGCTTTGCTGCATAGCTTGTCGATGCAACAATGCTTAAAGAAAAAATCAGAATACGCATGTGTCTCTGTTTAGACTCCTATTATGTGATGGGGTCTAACGTGGACCAAGTCATTACTCCGAAGTTCGTGAAAATGGTGTCTTTTTACACAACGCTGACTGGAATCGCGCTATCAATAGATGAATGATATTGGTGCTATTTAAACGACTGAGAAAAGCTATATTTTGCTTGTTTGAGTATCTAAAAATCATCACCAGAATAGATGCAAAAGATGCTCTGAAAAATAAAAAGCCAGCGATATGATTTCGCTGGCTTGATGTGTTTCTACAAGAGTTAGCCTTTCCACTCATACAACGCTGGTATACGAATTTGCTCACCTTGGAACTCAACAATCACAGCTTGCGGTTGTATTTCTCTTAGAGTGACCTGATCATCAACGACATCCCCTTGATGATACTCAACATTGTTAATTTTCACCCAACGGCGATTTTCATCACTAGCGTACATATGGGTTTGCAAATTAAGCGCAGGTAGACGCCCTTGCCACTGGTGAGCGTTGCGCTCTAAATCGTTCACGCGTGCCGTTTGTGATGAAGAGTTGTCATCATCTCGGGATAAGGCATTTTCGACCTTCCTAGCTAAATCAGGAGATAATGAGGATAAATCCAGATCATCCAAAGACAACCCGAGGTCCTCTTCAGCAGGAGAAGTCGTTTGGGTTGATGCTGAGTTGCGTGTTTCATCTCTGCTTGGTGTATGGCTCGTGTATTCATCGGGGGTGGTAAATGTACCAAAATCACGCGATAGCTCTGCACTTGGCCACTCTCTTGGCAATTGGGCCAACTGGGTGTTCTCTGGATAGTCTAATACTTTGAAAGGTGATACCACTTCGACCTTTTCTATCGGGGACGTTGTATCTACTTCAACACTCGGTGCAAAGAGATCTAAGTACCAAGCGACTCCAATAGCAGAAGCAGTGATTGGCAGCAAGAACAGACCTATATGTTTCACAGCTGACATTATGCGTCCTCCTTCTCTATTCTCGCCAGTTGAGGCGCATCTGGCTGAACATTTTGCTGAAGTCGGTCTAGCGTTCGCTTACCTGCAATACCATCGACACCAATTCCTTGCCAGCGTTGAAATAACTCGACTCGCTCTTTCATCGCACCATCAAAAATAGACGTTTCAAGCAGTGGCTCACTCACCGCTTCTGCTAATAATCGGTCTAATACTTCAATCGCAGGGCCTTCCATGTCTAAACGTAATGTTTCATTCAGCGGAGCATGCCACAGTTCGATAATATTGCCCTGCCACAACGGCTTTAACCATGAAATTGGCAGACGGAGACGCTGCTTACCATTGAGCACTTCAGCTTGGTCATTACCGACGGCATATAGAATGACATACCCAACATCACCTTGATAATTCAACTCCAAGATCACAGGGCGATTTTGTTGCATCAACAGCGGCCAAGTCGCCATTTTACGCTCACAACGCATAGTCGACTGCGGTTCTGACAAACAAAGGTTATCGCGAACCGATGCTTGATACCCCCACAAACGATACAAATCATTTACAGCGAGGTTCGACTGTTTTTGTGTTAACAATAAAGCACGCTGCTCATCCGTTAACTGTTGGCTGACGACGGTTGGTGTTGGCTCTACTCTTGGCTCCGTCACTTGTGTCAACACTGACGTCGCTTGAGCTGGCATATAATTCACGACCGCCCACCCCGTACTTAATGCAGCAATAAGGCCTACCGTGACAGAGCCCCAAGCAGGCCAACGGAAAGTCCGGCGCTCTTTTTTATCTTGCTGATAAATATCTGCCTGAAACTGCATCACCTCTTCACAGGCCTGCTGAACGGTTTGCTTATCCACCACCACATTACCCTGGTGATAACTAATGTTGAGGGATTTGTCACAGATAAGGTTGATGAGCCGCGGTATACCGTGACTGTATTTGGCTATAAGTTTACAAGAAGCACGATTAAACAGTTGCTGGTCGCCACCTGCTGTATGTAGTCGAAATGCGATGTAATCTTCTGTCTCTTTTTCATCCAACGGCAACAGGTGATAACGCCCGGTAATACGCTGGGCAAGTTGGCGTAGTTGTGTTGTTTGTAATAACCGCTGCAATTCAGGCTGCCCGACCAACAACACTTTGAGCAATTTTCTGGTATCGGTTTCCAAGTTGGTCAACAAGCGCAACTGCTCTAGAACGTCGGCGGCAAGGTGTTGAGCCTCATCAATGACCAGCAATGTCTGCCAGCCTGAACGATAATTACGCAGCAAATATTGATGGATAACCTGGTTTAGCTGTTTGAGGTTTGCATCTGGCGGATAGGTGATTTTGAACTCATCGCAAATGGCTTCGAGCAAGTCTCTACTCGAAAACGTGGGATTGAGAATAAGACCCGCTTTGGTGTTATCACCCAAATTCGCCAGCATCGCTTTTGCGACGGTCGTTTTGCCTGTACCTACTTCGCCAGTAAGCATAGCAAAGCCACCGCCATCGCCTAGCCCAGCTTGGAGATGTGTGATTGCCTCTTTGTGACGTTGGCTTAAATACAAATAACGTGAGTTTGGAACAATCGAAAATGGTTGTTCGACAAACCCAAAAAAGTCCTTATACATTAGGCTCTCCAGCTAAAAAACCACCTGGGAATAGTCAGACATGGTATAAACGCTCTTCTTCTATTCTTAGGAGTAAAGAAAAGTACCATTGCTTGCTACAATGTCCAACGGCATATCCATAAATTAAGAGGTAATTCGTGCAAGTTTATTTAGTAGGTGGCGCAGTTCGAGATAAATTGCTCGGAATTGATAGTTATGACAACGACTGGGTGGTCGTAGGCGCGACGCCCGAGATGATGCTGTCCCAAGGATACACCGCCGTTGGTAAAGACTTTCCTGTATTTCTGCATCCCAAAAGTAAAGAAGAATATGCCCTTGCACGAGCAGAGAGAAAGTCAGGTTCTGGTTACACTGGTTTTGAATGTTTCTTCGATCAAAACGTCACCTTAGAAGAAGATTTGATACGTCGTGATTTAACCATTAACGCGATGGCAATGGAGAGTGATGGCACGATCCATGACCCATATGGTGGCCAGCAAGATCTCAACGATAAACTGCTACGCCATGTATCAGACGCCTTTATTGAAGACCCTCTACGCGTTTTACGTGTCGCTCGCTTCGCAGCGAAGCTTGCTGATCTAAACTTTACGGTTGCCGACGAAACCATGCGGTTAATGCGTCACATGGCAGAGTCCGGAGAGCTGAGCACACTGACTCCCGAGCGTGTTTGGCAAGAATGGCATAAATCTCTCTCTACTCCTCGCCCTGATATTTTCTTATCGGTTCTACGAGACTGTGGTGCATTAACCGTGGTGTTACCTGAAATTGATGCACTATTTGGCGTACCTCAACCTGAGAAGTGGCATCCAGAAATCGATACTGGCATCCATACTTTGATGGTGGCAGAGCAAGCCGCAAAATTGAGTAACTCACTCCCCGTCAGGTTTGCCGCCCAAGTGCATGACTTGGGTAAGGGCGTGACGCCAGAGAGCGAATGGCCAAGCCACAAAATGCATTGCCATACAGGATTAAAACTGATCAAAAAGCTGTGCGAACGTGTCCGGGTACCAAATGAGTTTCGTGATTTAGCCTTGATGGTGTGCGAACAGCACTCCAATATTCATCGCGCGGCTGAACTTAAACCACAAACCATAATTAAAATACTCAATAAACTTGATGTGTGGCGTAAGTCCGAACGTCTGCAAGATATCTTGCTTTGCTGCCAAGCGGATCACGCTGGTCGTAAAGGACTGGAAACGCAACCATATCCACAGGCGGATATTTTTAGGCAAGCCTACCAAGCAGCAGCGGCAGTTGACGTTCAAGCCATTATCAAAGAGGGCTTTAAAGGCCCTGCGATTCGTGACGAGCAAGAAAAACGACGTATTGAAGCAGTGAAAGCAGCACTTAAGAAGTAACGAACAAACAAAAACGCCCGCGGATTTCGCGGGCGTTTTTCGTTAACATCAATTATGCACTTAATAGAAAAGCGAACAAACCGACGCCCAAAATGAGACGGTAAATCACAAACGGTGTCATGCCCATTCGTGAAATCATCTTCAAGAAGAAGTGGATACAGATGTACGCACTGATAAACGATGTGATAATGCCAGTCATTAAGAAACCAACATGGACAGGTTCACCACTGGTCACTAACTTCATGCCTAAGTAGCTACCAGCTAATGTAATGATTGGGATCGACATTAAAAACGAAAATCGGGCAGCCGCTTCTCGAGTAAAGCCAAGGTAAAGCGCTGCTGTGATGGTCGCCCCTGAACGTGAAGTTCCAGGAATCATCGCTAAGGCTTGAGCAATACCGATAAATACAGCTTTCTTCCAACCCGTTTGGTATTCATCGGCAACGAGTTTAGCGTTTTTGTCTACCCACCATAGCAACAGGCCAAATACGATCGTAGTAGTCGCGATAACGTAAGCGCTACGTAGATACACTTCAATGATGTCTTTCATCAATAAGCCGAACACACAAGCTGGAATCGTCGCAATCACGATCATCCAAGCCAATTTAGCTTCTTTACTGCGATCTCCTTTAAAGATCGAAGCAAATAACGCTTGAAACAAAGTGATTACTTCATGACGAAAATAGATCACGACAGCCATTAATGTACCGACGTGAACAGCAACATCAAAGGCCAGACCTTGATCTTCCCATCCTAAAATAGCGGAAGGCAGGATCAAATGGGCAGAGCTTGAGATAGGCAAAAACTCTGTCAGCCCCTGAATCAGAGCCAAAATAAAGGCTTCAAAATAACTCATGTAAACAACTCAAATTAAAAATGAAAGGAAACGGGTTTGAGCGAATCGACTGGCTGCATAGCATGCCAAATGTCTGCGACTGTGCGTCCATCGCCTGGGATCACTAATTGCGGTTCGAGATCATACAGCGGCTTTGTGACAAAAGGATATTTGTAGATATCACTGCGAGGTAGCTCAGGTTTTTTCTTGGAGACGCGCTCACCGAACAACACTATATCGAGATCCAGTGTTCGATCCTGATACTTTTGCGCGTTTTCTTCGCGTCCCCACTTAAATTCAATCTCGCGTAGTTGATGGCTCAACTCTTCTAATGACAACTCGGTACGCATTGCAACGACAAAGTTGTAGAAATTCTTGCTGCTAAAACCAATAGGTTCGCATTCATATATCGGTGATACGAGGAGATTTTCTCCAAGCCGTTGCAGCTCCTGATACGCAGCAAGCACATGTTGCTCTCTTTCTACGTTCGTCCCAACACCGATATAGGTGGTGATCATGCTCGGCCTCGCTCAATTACCACACCAACAGCACGTGCTTGCGGCACGGCGCCAGGCTTCGCTAGGCGGATTTTCACCCAAGGCACTGAGAAACGCAGCATGATAAGCTCTGCTACTTCTTCAGCCACGCGCTCGACCAGTAAGAAACGACCATTTTCAATGTGGTTAAGTACCGCCTCACTCACCTGCGAATAATCCAGTGCATCTTGCACATCATCACTTTTGCCCGCAGGTTTATTATCGTGTGCCATTTCAATATCTAGAACCAACTTTTGTTTGATTTGTTGCTCCCAGTCGTACACGCCAATTGTGGTGATTACTTCTAACTGTTCAATAAAAACTTTATCCAGAGCCATCTTATGTCCTTCTATTACAGAGGTCGGATACCCGTGAGGGGTAATTTGATCGTAGTATTCTATACCTAAGTAACATTTACTTTGGTCATCACAATGTTACTTAGGTATAAACTGCGAAAGCATCTTTATATACAAGAAATCACATAATGCAAGCTCTATCACAGTGAGGATTTCTGCATTATGTAAATTCGGGGTATGATAGCAACTACGCGGGAACCGAGCATTAAATTCCAATCCATCAAGGACTTCTATGGACGCACTGGCACTGATAATGACAATGGCCGCCTATTTATTAGGTTCGGTTTCCAGTGCGGTTTTGATCTGTCGACTCTTAAAACTGCCAGACCCACGCAGTGTGGGATCTAACAATCCTGGAGCAACGAACGTATTGCGTATTGGCGGACGAGGAGCCGCTGTTTCAGTCTTGTTGTGCGATATGCTCAAAGGCACTATCCCCGTGTGGGGCGGATACTTTCTTGGTATCGACCCTATCATTCTTGGCGTCATCGCCATTGCTGCCTGTCTTGGCCACATGTACCCCATCTTTTTCCACTTTAAAGGCGGAAAAGGTGTCGCAACCGCGCTTGGCGCTATCGCTCCGATTGGTTTGGACTTAACAGGATTGGTGATGTTAACTTGGCTGTCAGTAGCCGCGCTATTCCGCTATTCATCCTTAGCGGCTCTCGTCACGGTTTTGGTCACTCCGTTTTATACTTGGATGTTTAAACCGCAATACACGTTACCTGTTGCTATGCTGTGTTGCTTAATCGTATTTAAGCATCATCAAAATATTCGTCGGCTTTTGTCTGGCGACGAGCCAAAAATCGGCGAGAAGAAACTGACACAAAAAAACTCGGCTTAATGCCGAGTTTTTCGTTTAAAGAGGGATGCATTGGTTACGCATGAACTCGATTCAGGAAGTTCAACAACATTTGGTTGACGAACTCCGGCTGTTCTAAACAACTGATGTGTCCCGCTTGCGGAATTTCTACCAACTCACTGCCCGTGATACAGTCTTTCATTAAATACGATTCGAAAACCGGGCGAGGCTTATCTTCACAGCCCACCGCAATTAACGTCGGCAGAGCGAATTTTTCCGAATCTTCAATCACATCACGGCGACCAAACACCATGCGCCCCATGCGAGCTACTTCCACCGCACGCTCACCGTTCAGCTCTTCTAAACTGCGTTTGAATGAAGCGACAAGTTTAGGGTTATCCTGATTGACGTTGTTGGCAAAGAACAGCGGCACAACGGCTTCAATAATTGGCGCAGGCACTGCTTGGACTTGGCTGATGGTATCAAGCATTGCAAAATACTTTTTATACGTAACTTCTGGCTCCCAGCCAATGAAGGTATCCATCAATACCAGTGACTTAACACGTTGCGGCGCTTGAGCCGTTAGCTCAGCTCCCCACATGCCGCCAACAGATAAGCCCACTATCGAGAATTCTTCGATATCTAAATGATCCATCAATGCCAACATATGTTGTGCATAGTCGGCCAATGACTGTGTCGATGCAGGTGCAGCGTCCGATTCACCATGTGCCCAAAGATCTGGCACAATACAACGGAATGACTGGCTTAAAACCTCAACTTGTGGCGCCCACATTTGGCTATCCCAAAGGTAACTATGACCAAATAGAAGCACAGGGCCCTCACCTTTATCTAGATAAGCAAGTTGCTGACCTTCAATTTCAAACTTATTCATTGTTATATCCATTTCTTATTCTTCCACGTCATCCTAGCACTGAAACAATCGCGAACTGATCGCATCAGTCAGAATGTAAAACGAGGCGGTTCATTGAATAATTAAAAATAAAGGCCTCTGAGGAGCAGAGACCTTTATTACAAAGAACCGGTTTCAAACCTACCGCATAAATTTGACTAAGCGACAGGTGTTAGTTGATCAATTGGCCAACGTGGACGAGCCTCTACTGACATATCAGCCACTTCGCCATTCTTCAAGCGCTGCATGCCTGCGTAAGCGATCATCGCACCGTTATCTGTACAGAACTCAGTACGTGGGTAGTAAACTTCGCCGCCAACTTTCTTCGCTAACTTCTCTAACTCAGCTCGCAAACGACGGTTAGCACTCACACCACCAGCAATAACAATGCGTTTCATGCCTGTTTGCTCAAGCGCGCGCTTACATTTAATAGCCAACGTAGCACACACAGCCTCTTCAAATGCCAATGCGATGTCCGCGCGGGTTTGCTCGTCATCACCGTTTGCAGCAATCGTGTTAGCCGTAAAGGTTTTTAGACCAGAGAAACTCATGTCCAAACCTGGCACATTCGTCATTGGGCGCGGGAACTTAAAGCGGCCCGGTGTACCTTTTTCCGCCAGTTTAGATAATAGTGGACCGCCTGGGTAATCCAAACCCATTAGCTTCGCTGTTTTATCAAACGCTTCGCCCGCCGCATCATCAATCGACTCACCTAGAATTTTGTACTCACCGATGCCTCTCACTTCCACCATCATAGAGTGACCGCCCGATACTAATACCGCCACAAACGGGAACGGTGGAGGGTTATCTTCCAACATTGGGGCCAATAGGTGACCTTCCATATGATGAACAGGTACCGCTGGCACTCCCCAAGCATAAGCAATACTGCGACCGATAGTCGCACCCACTAATAGCGCCCCAACAAGACCAGGCCCCGCGGTATACGCGACACCATCGATGTCTTTTGAAGTTAAGTTCGCTTCTTTTAGTGCCTCTTTAATAAGAGGAATGGTTTTCTTTACGTGGTCACGTGAAGCCAACTCAGGCACCACACCGCCGTAATCTGCGTGCAGTTTTACTTGGCTGTATAGCTTGTGTGACAAGAGACCGTTTTCATCGTCATAAATTGCGATGCCAGTCTCGTCACAAGAGGTTTCAATACCAATAATGCGCATGGTTTTCTCAGTATGCTTTCTGTATAGAGGAAATTTGGGCGTCATATTACCTCGCCTTGGTGCTGCAAACAAATTTTGTACAGACAATAATCGACAAAAGGCTTTACAAAGTAGTTGTGATCGGATTAAAATTCCGCACCATTTTTGATCAAGCTGGTAAGAGACCTAACAATTGTGATTTGGTCTGTTGAATACCAGCGTTAACGAATAACCCCTGAGGTGAAAGGCATATGCCAGTAGTTAAAGTACGTGAAAACGAACCGTTCGACGTTGCTCTACGTCGTTTTAAGCGCTCTTGCGAAAAAGCAGGTATCCTTTCTGAAGTGCGTCGTCGTGAGCACTACGAAAAACCAACTACAGTTCGCAAACGCGCTAAAGCAGCAGCTCAAAAGCGTCACGCTAAGAAGCTAGCTCGCGAAAACGCTCGTCGCGTTCGCCTGTACTAATAACTGAGCTCCAAAAGGAATTTAGTTATGGCTCTGATTGATCAACTCAAAGAAGAGCAAAAATTAGCGATGAAAGCCAAGGACAAATTGCGCCTTGGTACTATTCGTTTAGCCCTATCAGCAATCAAGCAACGTGAAGTTGACGAACAGATTACTCTGAACGATGACGACATTCTTGCAGTATTGACCAAGATGGTTAAACAACGTCGCGATTCTGTAGCGCAGTTTGAAGCAGCGGGTCGTCAAGATCTTGCTGATGCGGAACAAGCAGAAATTACCGTTCTTGAGGACTTTATGCCTCAACCACTGACAGACGAAGAAGTAGCAGCTCTCATCGAGAACGCGATTGCTGAATCTGGCGCAGCTGGCATGCAAGACATGGGCAAAGTAATGGGCGTTCTGAAACCGCAAATTCAAGGGCGTGCAGATATGGGTAAAGTAAGCGGTTTAGTTCGCGCTAAATTGGCTTAAGGTACCCCACCCAATTGCAGCAAGCCGTGCTATCCTTTGGAGCGCACGGCTTGTTTGTATCTGGATGGATGGAATGAAATCAATGGGCAATACGCTCATTCTTTGAAGGCATTCACTCCACTCATCATCTTCTTTTTTTGTTAGGTTTTATGGCTGGACACATCCCTCGCAGTTTTATCGATGACCTTCTAGCTCGACTTGATATTGTCGATATCATCGACGCACGTGTGAAACTTAAGAAAAAAGGCAAAAACTACGGCGCATGCTGCCCGTTCCACAACGAAAAGACACCCTCATTCAGTGTCAGTCAAGAAAAGCAGTTCTACCATTGTTTTGGTTGTGGCGCGCATGGAAATGCCATCGATTTTTTGATGGAATTCGACCGACTAGAATTCGTCGAAGCCATTGAAGAACTCGCTTCATACTTGGGTTTAGATGTTCCTCGCGAACAACGTAGCGGCGGTAATGGTTCGTTTCAATCAGGCCCACAAGCAAGCAGCAGTGAAAAACGTAACCTATACGACTTAATGGGCAGCATTGCTCAATTTTATCGTAACCAACTCAAACAGCCAGCAAGTAAGGTGGCGATTGAGTATCTAAAAGATCGTGGCCTGTCTGGTGAAATCGTCCAGAAGTTTGGCATCGGCTATGTGGCTGATGAATGGGATTTAGTTCGTAAGAACTTTGGCCAGAATAAAGAAAACCAAGACATGCTCGTCACTGGCGGCATGTTGATTGAAAACGATAAAGGCAACCGCTACGACCGATTCCGTGGTCGAGTGATGTTTCCTATTCGAGACAGACGCGGTCGAGTAATAGGCTTTGGTGGTCGAGTATTAGGTGATGGGACACCAAAATATCTCAACTCACCCGAAACCCCGATATTTCATAAAGGTAAAGAGTTGTATGGCCTTTATGAAGTACTACAAGCGTACCGTGAGCCACCACAAATTTTAGTGGTTGAAGGCTATATGGATGTTGTCGCACTTGCTCAATATGGCGTAGATTATTCCGTTGCCTCATTGGGAACCTCGACAACGGGCGATCACTTGCAAGTGTTATTCAGGCAAACAAGCACCGTCGTGTGTTGTTATGACGGTGACCGCGCAGGCCGTGAAGCCGCGTGGCGTGCCATGGAAAATGCATTGCCTTACCTAACGGATGGTCGCCAGTTAAAATTCATGTTTTTGCCGGATGGAGAAGATCCCGACTCTTATATCCGACAAAACGGAAAACAAGCATTTGAGCAGCAAGTGTCTAATGCGATGCCCTTGTCTGAATTCATGTTCAGCTCATTGACTCAGCAGGTCGATATGAGCACGAAAGAAGGCATGGCAAAACTGAGTACTCTTGCGGTTCCTCTCATTGATAAAGTCCCTGGCGGCACTTTAAGACTATACTTGAGAGAATTGCTTGGCCGCCGTTTGGGTTTGGTTGATGAACGCCAACTACAGCAGCTAATTTCAAAACAAGGTAAAGAGGATAAAAGGCCTCAACCTCATAAAGAAATCAAGCGAACGCCGATGCGAGAAGTGATCGCGTTACTGATTCAAAACCCACAATACGTAAGTATGGTGCCAGATCTAACTAGCGTTAGAGATTTGCCCATTCCTGGTCTAAGTTTATTTGTTGATGTACTTGATAAATGCCAAGCGCATCCCCATATCAACACAGGCCAATTATTAGAGCATTGGCGAAACAGCCAAAATGAGACCCTTCTGTCTCGTCTCGCGAGTTGGGACATTCCACTCGATGAGGACAACCAAGAAGAAATCTTTTTAGACTCACTGGATAAAATTATTGCCCAGTGCGTAGAAAAACAAATTGAAAACCTGCAGGCCAAAGCAAGAAGTGTCGGTTTATCAGCCGAAGAGAAAAGGGAGCTGCTAGCACTTATGCTAGATTTAAAAGCGTAACCCTGTTTAATTAGTCAGCAACGATTTAATTTGTTATAGTAAGTGGTTTGCATTTCGCATACTGATTCCTTCACCAGATTACGAAGTTGGATACCGTCTATGGATCACAATCCGCAGTCACAGCTAAAGTCACTTGTTATTAAAGGCAAGGAACAAGGCTATCTGACCTACGCCGAAGTAAATGACCACCTACCTGCTGAAATCGTAGATTCAGAACAGGTAGAAGACATCATTCAGATGATCAACGACATGGGCATTAAGGTAGTAGAAACTGCTCCTGATGCTGATGATTTAGCACTGAACGATGACACAAATATTACCGATGAAGATGCAGCCGAAGCTGCAGCCGCTGCACTTTCTAGCGTAGAGAGTGAGATTGGTCGTACAACAGACCCAGTACGTATGTACATGCGTGAGATGGGTACTGTCGAACTTCTAACTCGCGAAGGCGAAATCGACATCGCAAAACGTATTGAAGAAGGTATTAACCAAGTTCAATCGTCTGTTGCTGAATACCCAGGCACAATTCCGTACATTCTTGAGCAATTTGACAAAGTTCAAGCTGAAGAACTACGTCTTACAGACCTAATTTCAGGTTTTGTAGATCCAGATGCTGACGACACCGCTGCACCAACGGCAACACACATCGGTTCTGAACTGACTGAATCTCAGTTAGAAGAAGAAGACGATGAAGACGTTGATGACGACGAAGATAGCGATGACGATTCAGATGATTCTGAAGAAGATGTAGGTATCGATCCTGAATTAGCGCTAGAGAAATTCAACCAACTACGCAGCACCTATCAAAATCTTCAATTAGCAATCAACGAGTACGGCTATAACAGCCCGAAAGCAACCGTTGCTAATGAAATGATGCTAGACGTATTCCGCGAGTTTCGTCTAACGCCTAAACAGTTTGATCACCTAGTGAATGAACTGCGTACTGCTATGGATCGCGTTCGTACACAAGAGCGTCTGATCATGAAGTCAGTGGTTGAATACGGCAAAATGCCGAAGAAATCATTCATCGCGCTGTTCACTGGTAATGAATCAAGTGAAGCTTGGCTGGATGAAGTTCTTGCTTCAGACAAGCCATACGCTGAAAAGATCAAACGTAACGAAGAAGAAATCCGTCGTTCAATCGCTAAGCTAAAAATGATTGAAGAAGAGACTTCTCTAAACGTACAGAACATTAAAGACATCAGCCGTCGTATGTCTATCGGTGAAGCAAAAGCTCGCCGTGCGAAGAAAGAGATGGTTGAAGCGAACTTGCGTCTTGTAATTTCTATCGCGAAGAAATACACCAACCGTGGCCTACAGTTCTTGGATCTGATCCAGGAAGGTAACATCGGTCTGATGAAAGCGGTAGATAAGTTCGAATATCGTCGTGGTTACAAGTTCTCGACTTACGCAACGTGGTGGATCCGTCAGGCAATCACTCGTTCAATCGCGGACCAAGCACGTACGATTCGTATCCCGGTACACATGATCGAAACGATCAACAAGCTAAACCGTATTTCTCGTCAAATGTTGCAAGAGATGGGTCGCGAGCCACTACCGGAAGAACTGGCAGAGCGCATGCAAATGCCAGAAGACAAGATTCGTAAAGTTCTAAAAATCGCTAAAGAGCCTATCTCAATGGAGACACCAATCGGTGACGACGAAGATTCGCATCTAGGTGATTTTATCGAAGATACAACGCTAGAACTTCCGCTAGATTCTGCAACAGCAACTAGCCTTAAAGTGGCAACAAAAGACGTGCTTGCAGGTCTAACGCCACGTGAAGCGAAAGTACTTCGTATGCGCTTTGGTATCGACATGAACACTGACCATACTCTAGAAGAAGTTGGTAAGCAGTTCGACGTTACTCGTGAACGTATCCGTCAGATCGAAGCAAAAGCACTACGTAAACTTCGTCACCCAAGCCGCTCAGAGACTCTGCGCAGCTTCCTAGACGAATAATCGCAGCGCATATAAGCTTTTAGAAATCAAAAAAGGTGACTTTAGGTCACCTTTTTTATTATCTACTGTTCTAAGTGGATAAAAACTAAGCGCAATTGCCCTAGTTGGTATCTAGACACCTTGCAACGCTTCCCCTATAATCGTTGTCCTATCAAGGCCCCTTAGCTCAGTGGTTAGAGCAGTCGACTCATAATCGATTGGTCCGCAGTTCAAGTCTGCGAGGGGCCACCATATTTCGAAAGGCGTAGCAGGTTAATACCTACTACGCCTTTTTTGTATCTTATATCTTTGGGTACAGTTGCGGTAACTCGTCACTAACCTCGTAATAGCTTTTCCTCTTCCCCTCTTCTTTAACTATTATCTGGCTTTCTATACGAGCAATAGAAACAAAATGTCTGCTCGTGATTTAAACCATTGACCCTCAGACAACTTCTGATAGGATGGACATATAAACGTATGGACGTCTAAAGCAAAAATGGAGCTACAATGAAAAGTATTGGTCACTTAAAGAAACTAGCTTTGATTCTCACGGCAGTAGTCGGCTTAAGCGCTTGTGGAGAAAAAGATGACTCTGTCATTAAAGTGGGCGCGACAGTTGGACCACATGCACAAGTAGTCGAGGCGGTAGCGAAGGAGGCTGCGAAGCAAGGTTTGAATGTCGAAGTCATTGAGTTTTCTGACTACGTGACACCTAATGCCGCTCTTAGCGATGGTAGCATCGATATTAATAGCTATCAGCACCAGCCATTTTTAGACAACTTCAACAGTAGCCATAACGCCCAATTAGTATCAATTGGTCAGTCCATTCTTATGCGTATGGGGCTTTATTCTAATAAGTATCGCTCACTGCAAGAGCTTCCAAACAATGCACGTATAGCGCTTCCAAATGACCCTACCAACGGTGGTCGTGGTCTGTTGCTACTCGCCGATGCAGGTTTAATTGAGCTGAAACAGGGTGTTGGCCATAAAGCCGCCCTAACTGATATCACAAAAAACGCAAAATCATTTGAATTTGTCGAGGTAGATGCCGCTCAGCTACCAAGAACATTAGATGATGTGGACGCGGCTGCGATTACAATGAACTACGTAATGTCTTCTGGTTTAGATCCGAAGAAACAAAGTATCTATCTTGAAGCAAAAGACGCACCGCTGGCCGTCATGGTCATCGCTACTCGTGACGCAGACAAAAATAATGAAGCGTATAAAAAGTTCGTTTCTATTTACCAATCTCAAGCAATTCGTGATTACCTCGATCGTACGTTCAAAGGCACAATAGAAGCAGCTTTTTAATCAATAAAGCAACGAATACTTTGCTCACTAATCAGATAGGAAAGAGGCTAATGTTTTCTCATAGCCTCTTCTTTTCATTACTCACTAAATTGACTCATTGTCGACTTTCAGCTTCTAACTTCATTGCCAAATAAGCTTGGTCAGCAGAAACCAATTCAGGGCGGTTAATCAACTTCCAGAGGAAGTATGGTGGGATTAAAAATACGATGAAGTAGAGAGATTCATGGAAGAAAACATCGGCTATCGTTTGCTGATGCTCCCAAAGTGCCGTCAGTGCAAAGAGCTCTAACATCACGCCTAATACACCAAAGACGACAGAGACAACAATCGCTAAACCCAGTAGTTCTCTAACAAAGTGCTTGTATGCCATGATACTAATTCCTTCTAGCAATAAGTCATACTAACTTACGCTCATAAGAAACAAGTGAGCTTGATTATTATCAAACTCACCTCATCACTGTTAAGAACTTAGTTTTATAAAAAAGTACTTGTATATAGCGTCAGCGAAGACTGATTTCCCTATCACAGAGCATAGATACCTCTACAAACAGAGGGTGATGGAACGACCAACTATTGGCTATATGAGCGCAACTTTAATCAGATAAGTAATATTGAACCGTCGATACCACTCGTACTTTCTTAATGTAAGGCGTGTTGCTGTCTCGGTCATAAATCGAGAACTGCCCTTGAGTTGCACGTTTGATCTTACCCAGTGAACTCTGTGAGTCTTTCGCAAATTTCTCAGCCACTTCACGCGCATTCTTAGTCGCTTCTTCGATCATGTCTGGCTTCACATCATTCAGCTTAGTAAAGCTGTACTCAACACGATTTGCATAAGGATCTTGGTTAAGCAAAACGCCTTGTTTTCCTAGCTCACCTATTTCATTGATTGCCGCTCGAACAACATCAACACTCTGGCTGTAAACCGTAACGGTTCGCGAGGCCAAATAACGATACTCAATGTCTTGCTCGCTCCCATATTGCTGTGCTTTTCTGTCAATGACCGCTGGGGAAGAAAGGGAAACGCTGGTTTCAGGAAGCCCTTTGGCACTTAGAAAGTCCAAAATCAAACGGGTTTGCTGGTCAATTTCATCAAACATGGCCCCCATATCATTACTCGCTAGAGTAAATTGAATCGGCCAAATCACCGTATCAGCAGGATACTCACGCTCCGACAAACCTTTTACTGTCACGACTCTTTCATAGGCTCGGTATTTCACCGCCGTCTGCTGCATAAAATAGCCAAGGATGCCAAGACCAAGTATCAAACTTAGCCCAATCCAAAGTGCTGCTTTATTGGAAACTCGTTCCATTATTTCCCCCTGATAAATATCAACTTAGCTTAATCTTTGTTCTAAATAAGATAGCCTATCTCTTGTTTTAAGAGGGAGACATAACGCGAGTTTTGATTCATAGCACAGTGATATACCGTTTTCTTTAGTCAATAAAGCTTCATTAGTTTGTCACCAAAGGCTCATGCTTTTGCCTCTGAACTGTCATCTGTAATTTCTACTATCCAATCAGCAACTTGTACGCTGAGGTAAATATGGATAGTTCAACCCCTTTTCGTCTCCCTCGTAAAACGCCGTTTGGCATTGGTGAAAACGTTGCTGAATGGGCAACCGGTTTAAACCAACTTGATAAGTTCTACGCCCAACGCCCCGTTAATGCCGATACCAAAACTTTTCTCCGCTTCACGCTGGATATCTTAGGTATCGATTATCGCATTGCTCATGGTTCACTCGACTCAGTGCCTAAACAAGGTGCTACCGTCATTGTGGCGAACCACCCGCTTGGTTGTGTGGAAGGCGTCATCTTGGCCGAACTCTTGTTGATGGTACGAGACGATATCCAAATTCTAGCCAATCAATACCTGAAAACCGTGCCGGAGTTAGATCAGCTCTTCATTGGTGTCGATGTGTTTGAAGGAAAAGACGCCGTCAAATCGAATATGAAGGCCCTCAGAGCGGCTAATAAACACCTAGCAAGTGGCGGCTTATTACTTGTCTTTCCTGCCGGTGAAGTGTCCCAGTTAGTCGATGCCAAACAACAACGCTTGGAAGACAAAGCGTGGAGTCGAAGCGTAAGTAGCCTGATCCGCAAAAACAAAGCAACGACAGTTCCAGTATTCATCAGTGGTCAGAACTCGAAACGCTTCTATATGGCAGGGAAAATCCATCCACTTTTGCGTACCCTAATGCTCGGGCGGGAGCTACTGAACAAACATGCACAAACCATCAACTTGTCTTTTGGCCAAGCGATTAAATTCAAAGAGCTCAACACACTTAACGATGATCAAGTGGTGAACTATTTGCGGCTCAACACTTACTTGCTCAATCGTGAAACCCAATCAGTTAAGCCTTCTTCTTCATCAGAACTGCTCTCTCCAATAGCGGCAGGGTTACCCGTAGGCGAATTGCTTGAAGAGCTGAACGGCTTACCAAAAGAGTCCAAGCTGCTAACAAGTGGTGAGTTCGATGTCTACTGCACGGAGTCGCAGAATATCCCTTCCCTACTGCATGAAATTGGTCGCCTACGTGAGCTCAATTTTCGACAAGTTGGCGAAGGGACGGGACTAGCAATAGACATTGACCATTTCGATCATGATTACCTGCATCTGTTTGTGTGGGACAGAGAGAACCAATGCTTGGTGGGCGCGTATCGTTTAGGTCTGGTTGATCAACTGATTGAAAAGCGCGGCGTAGCAGGTCTGTATTCACGAACGTTGTTTAACTATGACCAACGCTTTATCGACCAAATGGGTAAATCCATCGAGATGGGGCGCTCAGTGATTGCGCAGCAATATCAAAAGAGCATGAGCGCGCTACTGCTGCTGTGGAAAGGCATCGCAACGTTCGTTCATCAAAACCCAGATTACACTCACCTATTTGGTCCGGTAAGCATTAGCAACGATTATAGCGATACTGCACGTCAATTACTGGCTCAATCAATGACACTGCACCACTACGACAACAATTGCGCAGAGTACGTCACACCTTCTAACCCACTTCCTGAGCACCACCGTGACTGGAACACCAGCATGCTCACTGCTCTGGGTGATTTACAGCTATTGTCACGTGTCATTGCCAGAATCGATGAAGGGAAAGGAGTGCCCGTTTTGCTGCGTCAGTACTTAAGCCTCAATGGCAAGCTGGTATGCTTCAACGTCGACCCTGCATTCAATAACGCTCTAGATGGATTGATTATGGTGGATTTGCGCGATGTTCAAGACAAGACGTTGGCAAGGTATATGGGACGCGAGCAAGCTCATGACTACCTCGTCTATCATACTAATAGCAACGATGATTAAGAACAGTGATTAAGTAGAGAGTTGGGAATCACAAGAAGAACCGTGTGGCGACTCACTTTATTTACCCTTTCATCAACTAATTAGGCGTGCTCCGTGAAGTGCGCCGAAAAGACTCTTATAGATACAATCTATCGAAAGATCTAGATAGCATTTATCTCACCAATTCCGTCACAAACTTTCACAAAAAACAAAAAACAGATCCAAGTCACACTTTAAATCCACCACAACTCAACGCAAAACGTGACATTGATCATCGCAAGTATTTAATTCGAATTTCAAAAAAAATCAAAAGTGATCAAAGTCACAAAGTATTTTAATTTTAAATTTGTCAGAAGATCGGATTGATCACTAAGATTTTTATTGACAGATTTGAAAGTGGCTTTTTGTTATTAAGTTACAAGTTAATAAGTTGAACTTGGTCACTTAAAAACCGTTTCTCAGCCTAAGAAATGCGGGCGTAGATCACGAAAAACCCGTTGTCAGTTCCAATTGGAAAATGTGTGGTAAATTGATTGGGTACTAAGCAATCAAACAAACGGTTTTGGCGAACCGTTTACTACAACAAGATTCATCAGAACATCGAACGGGGAATTGTTATGATATCACCAGATGCCAAGATCAAGATACAAAATTTTGGTCGTTTTCTGTCAAACATGGTAATGCCAAACATCGGCGCGTTTATCGCGTGGGGCTTTATCACTGCTCTATTTATCCCAACTGGATGGCTACCAAACGAAACGTTAGCCTCTATGGTTGGCCCAATGATTACCTACTTGCTGCCACTACTTATCGGTTACACCGGTGGTAAATTAGTTGGCGGCGATCGTGGTGCGGTAGTCGGTGCAATCACAACAATGGGTGTGATTGTCGGCACAGACATCCCAATGTTTATGGGGGCAATGATGGTCGGCCCAATGGGCGGCTGGGCTATCAAGAAATTCGATAACTACATCGATGGTAAAGTAAAAAGTGGCTTCGAGATGTTGGTTAACAACTTCTCTGCGGGCATCATCGGCATGCTATGTGCGATCCTTGCCTTCATCTTTATCGGTCCATTCGTAAAAATTCTTTCTGGTGGCTTGGCGGCTGGCGTTAACTTCCTAGTTTCTGCTCACCTACTACCACTGACTTCAATCTTCGTTGAACCTGCGAAGATCCTGTTCCTAAACAATGCGATCAACCACGGTATTTTCTCTCCACTGGGTATCCAACAAGCGTCTGAAACAGGTCAGTCGATCTTCTTCCTAATCGAAGCAAACCCAGGTCCTGGTCTAGGTATCCTGCTAGCTTACATGGTGTTTGGTAAAGGTACGGCTCGTCAAACTGCAGGTGGTGCATCAATCATCCACTTCTTCGGCGGTATCCACGAGATTTACTTCCCATACATCCTAATGAACCCTCGCCTAATCCTTGCGGCTATCGCAGGTGGTATGACTGGCGTATTCGTTCTAACTATCTTTAACGCAGGTATCGTTTCTCCAGCATCACCAGGTTCAATCTTTGCAATCTTGTTGATGACTCAGAAAGGCTCAATCGTTGGTGTTCTAGCGTCTATCGCAGCAGCAACAGGTGTGTCATTCGCGGTAGCAGCACTACTAATGAAGACACAAACGTCCACAGAAGAAGACGGTGATGAAGCAGCACTAGAAAAAGCAACATCACAAATGAAAGACATGAAATCTGCATCTAAAAACGATGCGGTGGTAAACAGCCAAAGCAAAGGTGACGTAGACCTAGCGACAGTACAAAGCATCATTGTCGCTTGTGATGCGGGCATGGGCTCGAGTGCAATGGGCGCGAGCATGCTACGCAAAAAGGTTCAAGACGCAGGTCTGAACATCCACGTAACCAACCTTGCCATTAACAGCTTACCAGAGAGTGCAGATATCGTGATTACTCATAAAGACTTAACGGATCGTGCTCGTAAGCATGCTCCAAACGCACACCACATTTCATTGACTAACTTCCTAGACAGCGAGATGTACAACCAGCTAGTCACCAAACTACTAGCAGCGCAAAACCAATCCGCAGCCAATGACGACCAAATGGTAAAAGTTTCGCTCGTGGCAGCAAACGACGACAACTTCGAGCCACAGCAAACGTCGGTGTTCCAAATCCAGCGTGAAAACATTCACCTAGGTTTGAAAGCTGCCAACAAAGAAGAAGCGATTCGCTTCGCAGGCAACAAGTTGGTCGAACTTGGCTACGCAGAACCAGAATACGTAGACGCGATGTTTGAGCGTGAAGCATTGGTTCCAACTTACCTAGGCGAATCTATCGCAGTGCCTCACGGCACGGTAGAAGCGAAAGACCGCGTGAAGAAAACCGGCATTGTAATCTGCCAATACCCATCGGGTATCCAATTTACTGAAGACGACGATGATGTAGCGAAACTGGTTATCGGCATTGCCGCTAAGAACGATGAGCACATCCAGGTGATTACCACCATTACGAACGCGCTCGATGAGCCGGAGGCAATTGAGAAGCTAACCAGCACCAACGATGTGGAAGAGATTCTAAACATCCTTGGCGGTCAACAAGCGGCTTAATTACCCCTTTAATTTGCTCCTGAGGCAAATGAGGTCAGCTGTCACCCCCAATGCGGTTGGCCTCCCCCTAGTTTCGTAAGTCAACATTTTAGACATTGGTAGGTAAGAATTATGAAAAACGCAGTTCATTTTGGCGCAGGTAACATTGGTCGTGGCTTCATCGGAAAACTCTTAGCAGATGCAGAAGTCGAGGTCACATTTGCAGACGTTGACGCTCCACTCGTCGACCAACTGAGTCACAAGCAAGAATACAAAGTAAAAGTGGTCGGTACTGAGTGCCAAATCGACACAGTAACTCACGTCACCGCGGTAAACTCAGCCAGTGAAGATGTCATTGACCGCATTGTAAAAACCGACTTGGTCACAACAGCGGTTGGCCCTAACGTACTGGACATCATTGCAAAAACCATCGCTACCGGCATTGCTAAGCGCTTTGCAGCAGGTAACGATAAGCCATTGAACATCATCGCGTGTGAAAACATGGTTCGTGGCACCACACACCTAAAAGGTGAAGTGTACAAACACTTGGATGAATCATTGCACGCGAAAGCAGACGAATTGGTTGGCTTTGTCGATTCAGCGGTAGACCGCATCGTGCCACCAGCAGAAGCAGCGAACGATGACCCACTAGAAGTGACGGTAGAGAGCTTTAGCGAATGGATTGTGGATGAGCAGCAATTCAAGGGCGAAATCCCTGACATAGCTGGCATGGAAAGAACCAACAACCTAATGGCATTCGTAGAACGCAAGCTATTCACTCTCAATACAGGCCACTGCATTACCGCTTACCTAGGTTGCTTGAAAGGCCATCGTACCATTCGTGAAGCAATTGAAGACCCAAGCATTCACGCTGAAGTAAAACAGGCGATGCAAGAGAGTGGTGAAGTGCTTATCAAACGTTACGGCTTCGACCGTGACATGCACAACGCCTACATCGAGAAGATTTTAGGACGCTTTGCCAACCCATACTTAGTGGATGAGGTGGATCGCGTAGGTCGTCAACCAATTAGAAAATTGGGTGCAAACGATAGATTAGTGAAGCCTTTACTCGGTACAATTGAGTATGGCACTGAAAATCAAACACTTTTGAAAGGCATTGCCGCTGCGTTGAAGTACACTAACGACACTGACCCACAAGCCGTAGAGCTACAAAACTCATTAAAAGAAGTGGGTGTGAAGAAGACGCTAGCGACATACACAGGTCTTGCAGAAGACAGTGCTGAAGTGGCTCAAATCGAGACACTTTACAACCAACTTTGATTTACCTAGGGGAGCTCGGCTCCCCTTCTATGCCCTTCTCTGCTTGAAGAGTTGGGATAGCTAATAATTAGAAATGTATTCAGTATATGGCAGATAACATCAACGAAACCGAGATCATTGAGCGATTAAACAGCGCCCCATCGGTACGAGGCTTTTTCATTGCAGCAGTCGACGTTTTTAACGATTCGATCGACGGGTTGGTGCAAAGAATCTTTCGTAAAGATAACTTCGCTGTTCAATCGGTTGTCGGTCCGCTGCTACAAGACTCTGGACCGCTGGGCGATCTGTCTGTTCGTTTGAAGTTATTGTTTGGCTTGGGGGTGCTCCCCGATGACATTTACCACGACATCGAAGACATCATCAAACTCAAAAACCAACTCAATAGTGACGCTTCAGATTACGAATTCACTGACCCGAATATTCTAGAACCAATTAAGAAACTGCACTTGGTGAAGAAAATGGGCATGGTACAACTGGAAGTCAGCGAACCAGATGACGACATCGACCTTGAGTTTTATCAGCTACAACTGCAACGTCAACAACAAATCATTAAGTCAGGGCTCTCACTTGCCATTGTCGAGATTTGCAATGAGCTCGGCAAAGACAGCCCTTTTTAATCGAAAAACTGGCAAGGAAGCCTCCTCAACTCGCCCCTCTTTTTGCACATTCTTCTATACAACGTGCGTGAAAGCCATCACAGTCCATATTCCGATGTCTCTGTAACATCAGACCAATCTATCGCTAGTATTGAAACGGTATCGCATGCTTTCAATCGAAGACACTAAAACTAAGTGGGAGTTTTTCCAGAAACACCACTGGGTATCTCCAGAATTTTCCCGCACTCCCGTCCTCGAGTCGTGGGAGCGTTGCATAAAGCAATGCAGCCCTTACACCTGGTCAAAACCACATATTGCCTCTGGATTTACCTTCTCATCTCTAATGAAGCGCAACGAACATCTCATCGAATGCGCCACGACCGTACTTGAAGATACGTACGATATGCTTGGTGACGAAGACCTGGTATTGATGGTAACCGATGGCAACGGCTGTATTCTCTCCACCGTCGGGCACGACTCTATGCGACAAGAGATGCAAGCGCTCGGCATAAAACAAGGCTGTTTTCTCTCCGAAGGAAAGATAGGCACAAATGCAGTCAATCTCTGTATCAACACTCATATCCCGTGTGAAGTTTTTGCTGCCGAACATTTCAATCGCCACTTGCACTCTTATGCCTCTGTAGCGGCGCCTGTTTTCGACCAATTTGGCAAATTACGCGGTACAACATGCCTTTTCAGAAAAGCGGAAAGCTATAAGAAAGAAGACTTAGTCATCATCGCGTCGAGCGCGAAAGAAGTCAGCTTGCAAATCCACATTCAGTCGGAACAAGAAAACATGAACCGCCTTACTTGTGCGCACAACGCAACGTTAGAATGCATGGATGACGGCCTTCTGGCCTGGGATGAAGAAAGCCGTATAACCATGGTAAATCACCAGTCCGAGCGCTTGTTAAACATTGAAGCCAGTCAGATCTTGGATAAAGAAGTCTTTTCTGTTTTGCGCTTCCCACCGAATGTCCTTACTAGTATTGAGTCAGGTGCGAGCATAAACCGTAAACTCACAACGGTAGAGGTTCGTGGCGAGTTTGTTGAGGCGATCATCACCTTGCGTCCACTCAACGACGGCACACACTTATTGTTCTTGCACCCTATCGATAAAATTCGCGAACTTGCTCAACAACAAATAGGTGGCAGTGCGCGCTATACGTTCAGCACTTTGCCCGTCATTTCACGAAAAATGAAGCATGTCATTACCGTGGCAAAACGGGCCATAAAGTCAAAATCACCGATTCTAATTACAGGTGAAGAAGGCGTAGGAAAAGCCACTCTCGCCATGGCGATTCATAACGAAAGCGCCTACAAAGAAGGACCATTCATTACGCTCAACTGCCGCTCCATCAATACAGAGCAACTGGTCAAAGAAACCCTGGGGTACGACGAAGGGCAAGGCATGCCTTCAAAGTTTGAGCTCGCCCATGGCGGTACGCTCTTTTTAGAAAAGGTGGAATATCTGTCGCCCGATTTACAAGCCGTGCTACTTAAGTTGTTAAAAACTGGGCTCGTCAGCCGCAGCGACAGTTTGCGATTGATCCCCGTAGATTTTCAACTTATTACCAGCACCGCTTCAGAGATCAGCGAGTATGTCACTCAGCGCTCATTTGGTCGGCAACTTTATTATGAAATCTCCTCGAACGAGCTGCATATTCCACCACTACGAAAGCGTAAAGAAGACATTGAATTTCTCGTCCAGCAGCTTATCAGCCATTACGAACGCCGCCACAATGTGACGATCTCGATAGAGCCAGTCGCACTGGAAGCGTTGATGAATTTTCGTTGGTCAGGCAATAACTCCGAATTAAGAAATCGAACTGAGCGAATTTTGCTTAACCGCAGTTCCAACTTAATCAAGCTGAACGATATTCCTGAAGACATTAAACTGAATTCTCGCCATACCGCAGAAAATACGCCAGTAATCACGTTAGAAGAAGCCGAGAGAAGAGCGATTGTTCAGGCTTGGAATCAGTGTGATGGCAAAATGCATTATATGGCGAAAGCATTGCAAATTGGCCGCACGACCTTATGGAGAAAAATTAATAAGTTTGGGCTGCAGGAGCAAATGAAGCTGTATTAAGTCGTGAATTGGCGTTCCTATAACAAAAGTAAAACCGGCGTAAGCACGCCGGTACAGGTGTACTAACGATAAGGTATCGATTAAACATCGACAGACAACTGACGAATCTGCGCTTTTAGTCCCGGTAGCATGCTCGAACTGGCGCTGAATTTTCGCAACCCCACGCGGAGCAATGTTTCTGTGGCATTTGGATCGCCAGCCATCTCACCACACATACTAACCGGTATGCCCGCGCGATCGCCTGCTGCACACGTGAGCTCAATGGCTTTTAGTACCGATGGTTCAAAGTAGTTCACCAATTCAGCAACAGCAGCGTTACCTCGATCGGCGGCCATAACATATTGAGTCAAATCATTGGTGCCAATAGAGAAAAAGTCGACTTCTTGGGCTAACGCATCAGCATTTAATACCGCGGCTGGCACCTCAATCATAATACCAACGGGCAAATGAGTCGCATCCAAGCCGAGTTGGTTTGCTTGATGCGCCAACAGCGCTTTTACTTTTCTCACTTCTTCAACCTGAGCCACCATCGGTATCATCAATTGAATATTCGGTTGCTCGTGAAAGGCTCTCAGAATGGCTCGAAGTTGAGCGGTAAACAATGACTCATGTTGAAGGCACAACCGCACCCCTCTCAAACCTAAAAATGGATTATCTTCCGCTGGCATAGGATAAGCGGCTAAAGGCTTATCACCGCCAACATCTAGACTACGAATCGTAAGTGGCTTATCACCAAGTGCGGCGGCAATATCACGATACACTTGGTATTGCGCTTCCTCAGTTGGCAACTCATCACTGTTTTGAAATAGAAACTCAGTCCGAAATAGACCAACGCCCTCAGCTCCTGATGTTAGTGCATCATCAATATCTTTCGGTCCACCAATATTGGCGAATACTGGAGTATGGACACCATCACAGGTGACTGCGGCTTGCTGAGCACTCGCTAATGCACGTTGTCGGATGCTTTGCCACTCAATTTGCTGAGCTTCTAATTCCTGCTGTACGGCATCTGAAGGAGAGAACCATAAATGCCCTCGGAAGCCATCAATAGTCACCACTTGACCAGCACGCACAGCATCAAGGCAGCCCTGAGCTTTAACGATGGCAGGAATCCCCATCGCACGAGCAAGAATCGCACTGTGAGAGGTTTTCCCTCCCTCACTCAAACAGATACCAAGCACTTTCGATTTATCAAGCCCGGCCACATCAGAAGGCATCAGGTCGCGGGCCAACAAAATACTCGGTTCCTGAATGTCGATGGCATTAGGCGTTACGCCTGTCATTTCGACCATAACTTGGCGTGCGATATCATGTACATCTGCTTCGCGTTCCCGCATGTACTGACTTTCTGCCTGGCGAAACTCTTCGGCCAACGTTTGCAGTGATTCTACCCAAGCTTGCTCGGCTATCATGCCCGTTTGAATTCGCGACTCGACCGATGCCCATAATTCTGGGTCACTGAGCATCATGCTATGAGCAGCAAATATTTCCCCTTTCGGCTGCTTCGCTTGCTCCTGCAAATGTTGAACAACCACGCCTATCGCACGCTTAACCCGTTCAATTTCATCTTGTTCACTTTGGAAATCACGTTCAGGCACTGCTGGCATTTCATGAGTAAAAAGGACAGCAGGAGCAGTAGCGATACCGTCATTGACTCGAATACCAACAACAGCACCTTCAATCTGATTTGAGGCCATGCCATCGAGCAGAGTATCTGAACTTTCTTCAGGTTCGATAATGCCTTGCTCAACCGCCTCTTTTTCTCCGAAGTGCTCATAAGCTAAGGCTTCAAATGCCTTGATTGCTTCACTGGATTGAGGTCCAAGTGCGCATAAGGTGATCGTCTCTTGACTACGAACGCCAAGTTTCGCAATGCTGTTCAAGCTTTTCGCGTTCACACGGCGCTCGCCTTTTTTCAACCATAATTGGCAGTCGAAAGGCGCGAGTGCACCAACAATGGCCGCAGCGGGACGAGCATGTAATCCATGCGGATTTTGCACTACCCAATCAAATGTCCGTTCTTGCTCAAAGTTTTCTGATACTGGCGCTATCTCAGCGGATGTTAGTGGCTGATCACCAAGGTGCTCTTGTTTTACGCTTAACGCATTCTGTGCCTCTTCGACTACCGTCGATAAAGGCAGTCCGGCGGCGGCAGCCACCGACGCCGCCATGGTTCCTTCAACAATAGGTGCCGAGATAAGGGTGACATTTTCCCTCACATGATCATCAATCAGATCCAGAGCCATTTCCGTGCTAAGCAACGCGCTGCCAAGATCCATCAACACAACAACCCCTTGTTGATCATGTACCTGCTCAATCGCTTCCATCACGGCTATGGCATCGGTTCCGATCGGGTTCTCTGGATCATCAATCCCAGCCGCAATCGCAAGCTTGGCTTTGCCTTGCGTCATTTGGGTGGCAAGTTCGGCCACCCCTTCCGCAAGGCGACGACTATGAGATACAACTACAATTCCCACCATCTTAATTACCTGCTATTGCCTGCAGTAGTGCTTTAATCATTAACAAAGAAGAGGTTGCGCCGGGGTCTTGGTGACCAATACTACGTTCACCCAAATAGCTTGCTCGCCCTTTTTTCGCCAACATTTCAATCGTGGAAACCGCGTTCGTTTCTGCTAGCTCAACCATTTCATTCAATAAATGGTCAGCGCTCATGCCATTTTCTAACGACGCCTTCACGCTAACTAAAACGGGTAACCAAACATCACACATGGTTTTATCACCCAGTTCCGCTTTACCACGAGACACCACGCCATCCACACCGCTTTTTAGTGCATCAACCAACTCTTCAAACGTTAGTTGCTCTCGAGTTCCGACAGCGGCAGCCGTGCGAATAAACAGCGTGCCATACAGCGGGCCACTTGCCCCACCGACACTAGAAAGCAAGGTCATGCCCGTATTCTTGAGAATGCTGCCGATATTTTGGTCCGCAAATTGCGGCAGTTTTTCCGCGACTTTTTTAAAGCCTCGGTTCATATTGAGACCATGGTCTGCGTCACCAATATCACGATCAAGGTCGGTCAGAAAATCTTGATTCTCTTGATACGTTTTTGCACATAGCTCTAACCAGTGAACGATATGTTGTTTTTCAATTTGCATGTTTGCTCCCCCCTGTTACCACTTGATCGCGGCCGTATCGACAGGAGCATCAAACAGCTCCAACATCTCTTTATCTGCCTTCAGCAACGTAATTGAAACGCCTTCCATATCGAGTGATGTACAGAAGTTACCAACCATATTACGCACGATACGGAACCCTGCTTGCTCACAGTTATGAGCAAGACGGCGGTACACTCCGTAAAGCTCTGAAGTTGGCGTACCGCCCATACCATTCACCATCACAATGTAGTCGTGTTCAGCAGCAAAAGGCTCAATGCTGGATTCCACTTCATCCCATTCACCTTCGTCACGATTCCAAATACGCAAAGTGCGCTGATAAGGTGTGTTTTCAGCAACTTCAGCAAACATTTCATCCACTAACGTATCGACGTCGGTGTATTTCACTCGCTTGATACCTGGTTCACCATGGATACCAACACCAAACTCCACTTCATCATCTTCCAGAACAAAAGATGGTTTACCCGCCGCTGGCACAACACAAGCATTAAGCGCCACGCCAAATGAACGACAGTGATTATTAACGCGACGAGCCAGTGCTTCACATTGCTCCAACGAATAACCTTTGTTCGCGGCAGCCCCAACTAACTTCTCAACCAATACCGTTCCAGCGACGCCACGGCGACCAGCGGTATACAGGCTGTCTTTGACTGCAACATCGTCATCCACCAACACCGACCCAACTTTAATGCCATCGGTATGAAGGAGCTCCACGGCCGTTTCAAAGTTCAACACGTCGCCGGTGTAGTTTTTAATGATAAACAGCACGCCCTCACCAGTATTCACTTGGTTACCACATTCGTACATTTGATCAGGCGTAGGTGAAGTAAATACCTCACCAGGGCAGGCGCCTGTCAGCATGCCTTTACCAATAAAACCTGCGTGCAAAGGTTCATGACCACAGCCGCCACCAGAAACCAATGCCACTTGCCCCGGCGTTTCCTCATGCCACATGTAACGAGGTTCGTAGTTAGCTTTTAGCTCAGGGCGGGACAATGCCAGGCCCTCCATTTGCTGCAATACAACATCATCGACTTGGTTAATTAACTTTTTCATCGTTCTATCTCATTCCATTTATATTTTTATGTAGGGTATGAATTCATCTTAAACAGAGAAAAAACGTGCTCAACAAAAATCAATACGTTTCATATTGAAACAACGACTTCGGTATTTTCGTTTCAATATGAAACGAAAAACGACGAATTCGCTTGAATAGTGATCGGCGCCATAAAGCATGGTGATGCTTATTACTTCTGACAGTCGGTTTGACACAGAGGTCATAAAAGCATGGAACAAAACCAGAGATATCCTTCACCACTTACCTCACCAAACCTAATATAAACCTTATCGCTACAATGGATTTTCATTGCAGTCCAAAACACACATAAAAAAGGTTAAAGGTTTGAATTATGGACAAAATTATTATCAGCCCAAGCAAATACGTCCAAGGTGAACAAGTACTTACATCTATCGCTCACTATGTGAAAACATTGGGTGAACGTCCGTTAGTCATTGCCGATGAGTTCGTGACTAACCTGGTTGGTGATGACGTCAAACAAAGTTTTGCTGACGAAAAGCTTCCACTCACTATGAACATTTTTGGTGGCGAATGTTCGCGCGTTGAGATTGAACGCATCACGGACATTTGTGCGACTCAAAAACACGATGTCATTGTCGGTATTGGTGGCGGTAAAACCTTAGATACAGCAAAGGCTGTTGCGTTTTACACCAAAATTCCTGTCGTGGTGGTTCCTACGATTGCCTCGACTGATGCGCCGACATCAGCTCTTGCGGTGATATACACACCTGAAGGTGAGTTTGCAGAATATTTGATGATCCCTAAAAACCCAGACATGGTCATCATGGATACATCAGTCATCGCCAAAGCCCCTGTTCGCCTACTGGTATCGGGGATGGGCGACGCGCTTTCCACCTACTTTGAAGCTCGTGCCAACATGACTTCTGGTAAGGTAACAATGGCTGGTGGGTTAGCGACGCGTTCAGCACAAGCGCTTGCGAAACTTTGCTATGAAACCTTGCTTGAAGATGGTGTAAAAGCCAAAGCTGCGGTAGAAAATGGTGTGAGCACCAAAGCGGTAGAAAATATTATTGAAGCCAATACATACCTAAGCGGTATCGGTTTTGAAAGCAGTGGCCTAGCAGGCGCTCACGCTATTCATAACGGCCTAACCAAGCTCGAAGAGTGTCACCATCTCTATCATGGTGAGAAAGTCGCGTTCGGCACGCTTGTTCAATTGGTGTTAGAAAACGCAGCGATGGAAGAGATTAATACGGTTCTCGCCTTCTGCCGCTCTGTGGGTCTACCAACCAACTTATTTGATATGGGCGTTAAAGAGCTTAATCACGCTAAGTTGCGCGAGGTCGCCGAAGCTTCAACGGCCGAGGGAGAAACCATCCACAATATGCCATTCCCAGTGACGGCAGAAAATGTCTACTCTGCTATTCTAACCGCTCATCAACTGGGTCAATAACTCACCCCCTTAAAGTGGGCTTAAATAAAAAAGCGGCACATACTCTCGCATGTGCCGCTTGGATTTTTGCTGTTAAGCGTAATTACTCTACCGTTACTGCTTTCGCTAGGTTACGAGGTTGGTCTACGTCCGTACCTTTGATCAACGCTACGTAGTAAGACAGTAGCTGCATTGGGATGGTGTAGTAGATCGCCGCCGTGATTTCACTAACGTGTGGCATAGTGATGATCTTCATGGTCTCATCGCCTTCGAAGCCTGCATCAGCATCTGCGAATACGTAAAGCAGGCCACCACGAGCACGTACTTCTTCAACGTTTGATTTCAGTTTCTCTAGAAGATCGTTGCTTGGTGCAACAACCACAACTGGCATATCTGCATCGATCAACGCTAGAGGACCGTGTTTCAGTTCACCCGCTGCGTACGCTTCTGCGTGAATGTAAGAGATCTCTTTCAGTTTTAGAGACGCTTCCATCGCGATTGGGTAGAATTCACCACGACCTAGGAATAAAGTGTGGTGCTTATCTGCAAAGTCTGGTGCTAGTGCTTCGATTTCTTTTTCGAAAGATAGCGCTGCATTGATTTGTTTTGGCAGAGCGTGAAGCGCTTCTACGATCTCTTTTTCTTTCTCTTTGCTGATGCGGTTTTGTTGCTTACCAAGAGCAGTTACCAGCATCAGTAGTGCTGAAAGCTGAGTCGTGAACGCTTTAGTTGATGCCACGCCGATTTCCACACCTGCACGGGTCATAAATGCGAAATCAGACTCACGAACCAAAGAAGAACCCGCTACGTTACAGATGGTCATTGCCGCCATGTAACCTTTCTCTTTTGCTAGGCGAAGTGCTGCTAGCGTATCTGCGGTTTCACCAGATTGAGAAAGCGTGATCAATAGGCTGTTTGGACGCGTCACAAACTTGCGGTAACGGAATTCAGAAGCGATTTCTACGTCACAGCTTACGCCAGCAATGTCTTCGAACCAGTAACGTGCTGTCATACCTGCGTTGTAAGACGTACCACATGCCACGATTTGTACGTGCTCAACTTTGCTTAGGATTTCTGCCGCGTTTACACCAATTGCCTCAGTAACAACAGAATCAGCCGTGATACGACCTTCCATTGTGTTGATCAGCGCAGTTGGTTGCTCGTAAATTTCTTTCTGCATGAAGTGACGGTATTGGCCTTTATCGCCTGCGTCGTGTTCCGCGTTTGATTCTGTGATTTCACGTTCTACGCGCTCACCTGTTGCATCAAATACAGTCACATCACGACGAGTGATTTCTGCTACGTCACCTTCTTCTAGGTACATGAAACGACGTGTCACGTTAAGAAGCGCAAGTTGGTCAGAAGCAAGGAAGTTTTCACCCACACCAAAACCAATTACGATTGGGCTGCCTGAGCGTGCTACGACGATACGTGAAGGGTCTTTACGATCCAGCGCTACTGTGCCGTATGCGCCATCCAGTTGTTTTGCTGTCTTTTGTACTGCTTCTAGTAGCGTTTCTGAAGTGCGAAGTTCCCACTCAACCATGTGAGCGATAACTTCAGTATCCGTTTGAGATTCAAATACGTAACCACGAGATTGAAGTAGCTCACGCAGCTCTTCGTGGTTTTCGATGATGCCATTGTGTACCACTGCGATGTCACCAGACATGTGTGGGTGTGCGTTCACTTCTGAAGGTTCACCGTGTGTTGCCCAACGAGTGTGCGCAATACCGGTACCACCGATCACTTTTGCTTCGTCTACTGCGTCTGCCAGCTCTTGTACCTTCCCTAGACGACGAATACGCGTTAGGTTTGTCTCACCATCAACAATCGCAACGCCCGCAGAGTCGTAACCGCGGTATTCCAAGCGACGTAGGCCTTCAACTAAAATTTCTGCAACATCTCGTTGTGCTACTGCACCTACGATTCCACACATGTGTTTATCTCCGTTTGTAGTTTTGTTCTTCCCTGACCATGATTTCAAATAGAGGCAGCAAGCAAAGGCCTTTATCCAGAGGGAAGTGAAATATGAAACTGTTTACATTATTAGATTAGGCGCAAATGACTTTAACGCCATGTTGTTCAATCTGTATTTTGTGTTCTGGCTGTAACTCTGCATCAGTAACCAACACATTAATTTGGTCCCAAGCGAGTTCTAAGTTCGGGATCTTGCGTCCTACTTTCTCTGACTCAATCATGACGATGACTTCACGAGACACTTCTGCCATGACCTTGCTTAAGCCAACTAATTCGTTAAACGTGGTGGTACCGCGTTCTAAATCGATGCCATCAGCACCAATAAACAACTGGTCAAAGTCGTAAGCTCTTAATACAGATTCGGCTACTTTGCCTTGGAAGGATTCTGAGTGCGTATCCCAAGTTCCGCCTGTCATTAACAGGGTTGGTTCGCTCTCTAATTCGTTAAGTGCATTGGCGACATGCAACGAGTTTGTCATTACAACCAAGCCTCGTTTGTCGTTTAATTGCTGAATCAGCGCAGCCGTTGTACTGCCACTGTCGATCACAATTCGGTTATGTTCTCGGATCAGTGATGCCGCAGCTTTTGCCAGACTTAACTTTCGACTCGAAACATTTGGACTCATTTCCTCATGGATAACTTCCGTTGGAATCGCAATTGCACCACCGTAACGGCGCAAAAGTTGTCCGTTTTTCTCTAAAGAAGCTAAATCCTTTCTAATCGTGACCTCTGAGGTTTCAAACTTCTGCGCTAGCTCATCTACGCTAACTTCCCCAAGCTCATTTACTAGGTTAGAAATGGCGTGTCTTCTTAGTTGAGTGTTTCGTTTCGACATTTAAATTTTGATTTTAAGTTTCGGTTTGAAATTTATTATAGTCAAAACGAAACTTTTAAGTCCATTTATTTCGATCCAAAAAATTAATATTTCTCGATAAAACCTTGTCCTAAGACAATTCTTAAACAGTGATATTGGATTCATTCGGTGGTAGAATTCGCCACCGAAAAGAAAAAAAATTACAGAATTGACGGTTATTTTTTTGCAACTTTCTGCATATAAAGTGGGATTAGTCACAAAAAGGTAACCATAATCGCCGATCTTTTAGTCATAAAATGACTAAACTTGGTGAAAGACTTTCAGAATCTGAAGTTCCAATAATGTGGCGGAAAATCGGTGGGTGGCAGGCACTAAATGTCATCAAAGCGCCCTAACTTCAGAGTAAACAACCGACTTTCAAATTGTAACTATACTTACCGGAGAGTATCTTCCATGAAAAAGACCAAAATCGTATGTACGATTGGCCCTAAAACTGAATCTGTAGAGAAGCTAACTGAACTAGTAAACGCTGGCATGAACGTTATGCGTCTTAACTTCTCTCACGGTGACTACGCAGAGCACGGCACTCGTATCGCGAACTTCCGCCAAGTAATGGAAGCTACAGGCAAACAACTTGCAATCCTTCTAGACACTAAAGGTCCAGAAATCCGCACTATCAAACTAGAAGACGGCAACGACGTTGATCTAGTAGCTGGTCAAGAATTCACTTTCACAACTGACATCTCAGTTGTAGGTAACAAAGACAAAGTTGCAGTAACTTACGCTGGTTTTGCTAACGACCTAAACGTTGGTAACACTATCCTAGTAGACGACGGTCTAATCGAAATGGAAGTTCTTGCAACTTCTGAAACTGAAGTTAAGTGTAAAGTTCTTAACAACGGTGCTCTAGGCGAAAACAAAGGTGTTAACCTTCCTGGCGTTTCTGTAAACCTACCTGCACTATCTGAAAAAGATAAGAACGACCTTAAATTCGGTTGTGAGCAAGGCGTTGACTTCGTAGCTGCTTCTTTCATCCGTAAAGCTTCTGACGTTCAAGAAATCCGTGAAGTACTTGCTGCAAACGGCGGCGAGAACATCCACATCATCTCTAAGATCGAAAACCAAGAAGGTGTTGATAACTTCGACGAGATCCTAGAGCTTTCTGACGGCATCATGGTTGCTCGTGGTGACCTAGGTGTTGAAATCCCAGCTGAAGAAGTAATCTTCGCTCAGAAAATGATGATCGAGAAGTGTAACCGTGCACGTAAGATGGTTATCACTGCAACTCAAATGCTTGATTCTATGATCAATAACCCACGTCCTACTCGTGCGGAAGCAGGCGACGTTGCTAACGCAGTAATGGACGGTACTGACGCAGTAATGCTTTCTGGTGAAACTGCTAAAGGTAAGTACCCAGTTGAAGCGGTAACTATCATGGCTCAAATCGCGAACCGTACTGATTCAGCTCTAAAAGCTGAGCTAGGTTCTCGTCTAGACAGCCCACGTCTACGCATCACTGAAGCAGTATGTAAAGGCGCAGTAGACACAGCTGAGAAACTAGCTGCTCCACTTATCGTTGTTGCAACTGAAGGCGGTAAGTCTGCACGTTCAGTACGTAAGTACTTCCCAACTGCAAACATTCTAGCGCTAACAACTAACAAGAAAACTGCTGCACAGCTAGTTCTAACTAAAGGTGTTACTCCTGTAGTTGTTGATTCAATCGAAAGCACTGACGCATTCTACGTAGCGGGTAAAGAACTTGCTCTAGAATCAGGTCTAGGTAACAAAGGCGATATCGTTGTTATGGTTTCTGGCGCTCTAGTTGCTTCAGGTACTACGAACACAGCTTCTGTACACGTACTATAAGACTGAACTTTTAACACTTCAGTTTCTTGAGAAGGAGGGCTTATGCCCTCCTTTTTTATATGGCTTTCTTGCTCTCATAATAGGCTAATTGTATTATTCACCTCTATCAGAATTTCGTACTGTTTAATTTTATCGTCACGATTAAAGTTTCTTCTATGAGGTGTATGTGTCTAGTCCCACTCTTACCGACAAAGTATTAAGAATGATCCGTCAGGATATTCTCGATGGCGAGCTTAAACCAGGTCAAAAACTCGTGGTTGCCGAACTCAAAGAGAAGTACAACTTAGGAGCGTCACCCATTCGAGAAGCATTGGTGCAATTATCTTGGAGCAAATACGTCAAACTCGAGCCGCAAAAAGGCTGCTGGGTTGCACCTGTATGTAAAGATGAGTTACATGACTTGTACGAAAGCCTGCAAATGGTCTCCGCATGCTTACTCAGTAAGGCAATTATGATTGGCGATGAAAAATGGGAACTGGATGTACTAACTGCTTATCACAAGTTATCCCGAGTAAAACCTGGCGAAAGCTTTTGCTGGAGGGAATGGGAAGAGCGCCAAAATCAGTTTCTTACTGCGCTGTTTGAAGGTGCTGGCTCTGTCAATATGTTTGGGTTTTTCCGCGATCTACTCACGCAAATTAAACGCTACCAATACTTCGCGATGCAGATTTTAGGCACAGGGAACCCTGGGCACTGTAATCTCGATGAGCAAGAAATACTGATGAAGGCATCACTAGACAAAAAGAGTCAGGATGCTTTAGGTTATCTAGAGCGTTATTTGAGACAGTCAATACAGTGTATCGAAGCCGCCATCGATAACCAATGTCGCATACTGGCTAGCGAATAACGCTGAGACTGAAAAAGCGGGGGTCTATCCCCGTTTTTTCGTTTTTGTAAAAGCACTAAGCAATATCATCATAACTATGACATAGCGATACGCAGTTACGCCCTGCACTTTTTGACTCATACAAAGCAATATCAGCACATTTATACGTTCTTGTACGATCAGAGGTTAAATCACTATACCCAGCACTGACAGTAATGCCTCTATCACTACGCATTTGAACCGCGACACGTAGCCTGTTCAATACAATTTCAGCCTCTTCTAGTGTTGTATGCGGCATAATCACTGCAAATTCCTCACCACCGACACGAGATACAAAATCTGTGCTGCGGACTTCTTCTAGGAGGGTTTCTGCGACACTACAAATCACCTTGTCTCCTTCGTCGTGGCCAAGCTCGTCATTAATACGCTTAAAATGGTCAATATCAAACAACGCCAAACAAGCAGGAGGGCTATCAGGATAGCGTTCAATAATCCCCGCATATTGCGCCAATTGCTCTTCAAATTTTCGGCGGTTCCACAACCCCGTCAAGCCATCTTTTTCGCTTAGGTTTCGTAATTTTTCTTCTAACTCTTTTTGCCCAGAGATATCCACCAGCGACGTAATGTAATAACTCACTTTACCTGATTTGGTTAAATTCGCCTGAATACGCATTATTGCAGTAAAGACTTGATTAAACTTAGTTCGACAACGAATCTCCCCTTCCCATACGTGTTCACTCTTCAGTGTTTTCCAGATACTCAGGTTTGCTTCGAGATCTTCAGGTAAGAGAATTAAATGATGTGCACTCCAACCTTGGGCATGCTTGGTTGAGTAACCCATCATGTTTTCAAACTCTTGATTAACCATGATGATTCTATGTGAAGCATCCGAGATCATCACCGCAGTCATACCATCAAGAGCAGCTCGAGCCAACTTCGATTCCATACTATGACGCCGATAATGCAGAGCAAGGGCTGCCGTCGGCAAAGTGAAGCCGAGCACCAAACTTAGAACAAAAAACGCTTCTTGGATTAAGTCATCAATATCCCTCTGAGCTCGGGATAATAACTGCTCATTGGTAAGATCAATAACCAGATGAAGAGGTTCGCTAGAAACAAACTGGATGGTGCGATACGCGACCAAATTCGAACCATTGTAAGCATAGCCCGAATCTTTTGAATTTAAACTACGCCAAATGTTTGGGTACATCCGGCCAAAATTAAATTGAGAGCGAGCGGGAATTATATGGCCATACAAACGAGCTGATTTAGGGCTATCAATGTAAAATCCGTCACTCTTAATCAGCTCAATATGGAAATCAAGCACTGACGAATAGTTGAGTCGAGAGGATAAATAGTCAATATCAACATTAAGCACAAGATACCCTTCGCGCTTTCCGTTAAGCGAAATAGGCATCAAAATACGCAGTGACGGGCTATAGGGATAGACTAACTCGCCATACTCTCGTTCTAAACCTATCCCCCACGAAGCGATTTCGCCATCGTCTAAGTTCTTAGCGAATTGAAAGTAATCTCGCTCTGACTTATTTTGCAATTTGATCGCGGGCAACGCAGCGCCTGTTTCAATCTCATAATTAATCCTCACTTTTTCTCGACCAGAAACATCAAGAAAGCGAATTTGCTTATACAACTTTTGATTGATTGCGACCGAGATCCACATGTCTTCTAAGATGGAACGGTTCACCCGGTTAGGTTGGCGCAGATATTCATACAGACTTTGGCTGTGACCAAGTAGGTCACTGATCGTTTCGATTTGATCCTGAATATTGCTGTATTCACGGCCAGTATAGGCCAATTGATGTAACGCTTCTTGAGCGGTGTTCTCAACATTGTTTTCTAACAACGTCAGATATTTCTGATAGTAGTAAGCGGCAGTGAGTGCACTAAAAAATAGTGCTGTCGCCAATAAGGTGCCGACTCGCTTAGGTACTTTCACACGTCTAATGCCTATCATGCTTACTAAAACGACAATTATATCATTAATTGTTATTTTCTAAACAAAAAAGCCACTTAGATTAAGTGGCTTTTCTATATGCAATCAGAGAGTTAAGGTTTGAGGGCTCGCTCTCCTCGCGCAATGCCAACGACACCACTACGAGCAACTTCGACAACTTCGGTCACTTCGGATATCGCTTGAATGAAGGCATCTAGCTTTTCACTCGTACCCGCAAGTTGTACGGTGTATTGGGAAGCCGTGACATCCACGATCTGGCCACGGAAGATGTCTGCCGTCCGCTTCACTTCTGCTCGCGCAAAACCACTGGCTTTCACTTTCACCATCATCAGTTCACGCTCAATGTGCTCATACTCGGTGACTTCTTGTACTTTCAGCACATCGATCAATTTGTGTAACTGCTTCTGAATTTGTTCCAACTGCATCTCATCAGATGTCGTGGTAATGTTCATTCGCGACAAGGTTTCATCATCAGTCGGTGATACCGTCAAAGATTCAATGTTGTAACCACGTTGAGAGAACAAACCAACAACACGAGACAACGCACCCGGTTGGTTTTCCAATAGCAATGAAATAATGTGTCTCATATTAAGTTCTCTCCGTTTTGCTTAGCCACATTTTATCCATACCCTCACCTTTGATTTGCATCGGGTATACGTGTTCGGTTTCGTCTACGTTGATGTCCACAAACACCAGACGATCTTTCATATCCAACGCTTTTTGTAGCCCTTCTTCGAGCTGATCAGGCGTTTCGATACGAATACCGACGTGACCATAAGCTTCTGCAATCGCTGCAAAGTCAGGAACAGAACTCATGTAAGAATTAGAGTGACGACCTTGATAAATAATGTCTTGCCACTGTTTTACCATGCCTAAGAATCGGTTGTTCAGGTTGATGATCTTCACCGGAATGTCGTATTGCATGGCTGTCGACAATTCTTGAATATTCATCTGAATACTGCCGTCACCAGTCACAACCACGACCTCTTCTTGTGGCATGGCAAACTTCACGCCCATGCCAGCCGGAAGACCAAATCCCATGGTGCCAAGACCACCAGAGTTTATCCAACGGCGCGGCTTATTGAATGGGTAGTACAGCGCCGCAAACATCTGATGCTGGCCCACATCAGACGCCACATATGCGTCACCATTAGTTAGCTTGTGCAGCGTTTCAATTACTTGCTGTGGCTTGATTCGTTCTGGAGACGTTTCATAAGACAAGCAGTTGCGGTCACGCCATACTTGAATGTCGTCCCACCATGCGGTGATAGCATCTTGATCATTTCCACTACCTTGCTCTGCAAGCAGCCCGAGCATGGTTGTCAGCACTTTTTCCGCAGAACCTACGATCGGCAAATCCACTTTCACGTTTTTCGAGATCGATGACGGATCGATATCAATATGCATCACTTTTGCGTTTGGGCAGTACTTTTCAAGGTTGTTGGTTGTACGGTCATCAAAACGCACACCGATACCAAAAATAAGATCCGCTTCATGCATTGCCATATTAGCTTCGTAAGTGCCGTGCATACCCAACATGCCCAGTGAGTTTTTATGTGTACCCGGGAATGCCCCCAAGCCCATCAAAGTACTCACAACGGGTAGGTTCAGTTTGTCGGAAAGCTCTAAAATATGTTCATGGGCGCCAGAAATCACCGCACCACCACCGATATAAAGCACTGGTTTTTTCGCTTCTAATAGCGATTTAAGCGCTTTTTTAATCTGGCCTTTATGGCCCGAAGTTGTCGGCTTGTAAGAGCGCATTGAAAGCGTTTCTGGATATTGATAAGGCAGTTTGATTTGCGGGTTCATTACATCTTTTGGCAAATCAATCACAACTGGACCAGGTCGACCTGTAGTCGCGATATAAAACGCTTTTTTGATTGTTTCAGGAATATCTTCCGCTTTTTTTACTAAAAAGCTGTGTTTGACCACTGGGCGGGAGACACCGACGATGTCACACTCTTGGAAAGCATCATTACCAATTAGGCTATTCGGTACGTTACCCGAGATAACGATCATTGGGATAGAGTCCATATAAGCCGTGGCAATACCAGTAATGGTATTGGTCGCGCCCGGCCCCGAGCACACAAGTACGACACCCGGTTTACCGGTAGCTCGAGCGTAACCATCTGCCATATGAGTGGCGGCTTGCTCATGCCTTACAAGTACGTGTTTGATTTGATCGGTTTTGGCATGCAGTGCATCGTAGATATCCAAAACAGAGCCACCTGGGTAGCCAAAGATCTGCTCTACGTGCTCTTCTATCAGAGATTGAACCACCATCTCTGCGCCTGACAACATTGCTGTCATAATTGCTCTCCTTAGCCAGTTTCCTCACCGTAAGGTCAACGGATTGGTCTGGTTTTACATAGTCTAGGTCTTATTCGTAGCCTAATCGAAATACTTCCACGT
>NZ_JAWPOL010000240.1:0-1247 GCF_033391095.1 Vibrio sp. Vb0667
AGCCACACCTGCACTGGAGACATTGCACAATGCCTTGTCAGGCAAGTATCACCATTTAACCCTGACCCAACGCGCAGGCTCTGCGGTTCCTACTACTAATAAAGTGCTCGACGTCAAAGGTCAGTATTTAGAAAGTGGTTTATCTGCCCCATTGATTGCGGAAATGCGCAAACACCTTAAAGCAGGCAATCAGGTGATGCTGTTTCTTAACCGTCGTGGTTTCTCCCCTGCTCTCATGTGTCATGAATGTGGTTGGATTGCCGAATGCAAACGTTGTGATGCTTATTACACCTTCCACCAATACAGCAATGAGATTCGCTGCCACCATTGTGGTTCACAGCAACCAGTGATTCATCAGTGTCAGGGCTGTGGTTCAACTCAACTGGTTACCGTTGGTGTCGGTACCGAACAGTTAGAACAACAATTGGCACAACTGTTCCCCGAATACAAAGCTATCCGTATCGACAGGGATAGCACGCGCCGCAAAGGTAGCTTAGAAGACGCGTTGGACTCCATCCGCAAGGGTGAATATCAAATTTTAATTGGCACTCAAATGCTAGCTAAGGGACACCATTTCCCCAATGTAACGCTCGTCGCCTTGCTAGATGTTGATGGCTCCCTATATAGTAGCGACTTTCGCGCCTCCGAAAGATTAGCGCAGCTATTCATTCAAGTAGCAGGGCGAGCCGGACGTGCAAGTAAGCCGGGGGAAGTGGTTTTACAGACTCACCATCCTGAGCACAGTTTGTTGCAAGCCTTATTGGAAAAGGACTACCGACACTTCGCTATGACGGCATTAGAGGAACGTAAACTGGCGCAGTTGCCGCCGTACAGTTTCCTTACTCTATTTAAAGCCGAAGCGAATCAGAGCGAGATCGTAGAAGATTTTCTGCGTCAAGTTCGCTTTACCTTAGAATCGCACCCTTTATTTGACGACACCTGCATGGTGCTTGGTCCAACACCATCGCCTCTCGCCAAACGCGCAGGCAAATACCGTTGGCAGCTGTTACTCCAAACCCAGCACCGTTCATTAATGCAAAAGTTATTAACCAGTGCCAAACCTGCTATTGAGTTGTTGCCTAATGCCAAAAAAGTTCGCTGGAATTTAGACATAGAACCACAAGATCTCAGCTAGCAAACGTTTAACTATGTAATGAATTACCTTTTAATGTGATGAGACTCACATCAAGATTGCAATTTTTGTTAAACAGACCGTAACTTTCCCGATAGAAATGAATAGACTATCC
>NZ_JAWPOL010000241.1:0-1246 GCF_033391095.1 Vibrio sp. Vb0667
TCTAAAAGAAAAAGGCGCGGAAGGGAAAGGCGTATTGTTGTGTTGTGTGCACGCTCTTAACTTAGAAATTACCGCGCGAGCTTTTGCTGTTTTAGGTGTTGCGGGTTACGGCGCATTTCGTCCTCACAACAACCCAGCGTACAACTTCATCCAATATTGGGGGCGCACGCACAACGGCAACAAACTGATTGATCGCAAAGATGTGAAAAAGATGATTCGTGTACTGCGCAGCGGCGAGCGTTTGTTTTACTTACCTGACCACGATTACGGCCGCAATAAATCGGTCTTCGTGCCGTTTTTTGCCATTGATGACGCTTGTACAACAACCGGCACCAGCATTTTAGCCTACACATCAAAATGCGCGATCATTCCAGGTTCTGGTTTCCGCAATGACGAAGGCAAATACGAAATCATCGCTGATAAGTGCATTGAAGCCGATTACCCACAAAAAGATGAAGTGGCTGCAGCGGCTTACATGAACAAGTACGTGGAAGAAGTGATTTTGCGAGCACCTGAGCAATGGATGTGGCTGCACAAACGCTACAAAACCATGCAAGATGAAAACGAGCCCAAAGGCATTCGCTACAAATAAATCGCAAAAGAAAAGGTATCCGATTGGATACCTTTTTTATTGAATTGAAAAAGTGGTAAATTAGATGCCGTATTCCGCGCGGTATGCTTTCACCGCTTCAAGATGCTCGGTCGCGTTACCTTTTTCTTCAAGGTAAGTGATTAAGTCACCCAAACTCACGATAGAAATCACCGCACAACCGAAGTCGCGCTCAACTTCCTGAATCGCAGAAAGTTCGCCTTTGCCTTTCTCTTGGCGGTCGATAGCCACTAATACGCCAGCCAGATCTGCACCATTCGCCTTGATGATTTCCATCGATTCACGAATCGCGGTACCCGCTGTAATCACGTCATCCACCAGCATGATACGACCTTCTAAAGCAGAACCGACTAGATTACCGCCTTCGCCGTGATTTTTTGCTTCTTTACGGTTGAAGCAGTAAGGCGTGTCGATATCGTGGTGATCCGCAAGTGCAACCGCCGTAGTTGTCGCGATTGGAATCCCTTTGTACGCAGGGCCGAATAGAACATCGAATTCGATACCAGAATCCGCAAGTGCTGCCGCGTAGAAACGACCAAGACGCGCTAGGTCACGGCCTGTATTGAAAAGACCAGCGTTAAAGAAGTACGGGCTTTTACGGCCAGATTTCAAAGTAAACTCACCAAACTTAAGAAC
>NZ_JAWPOL010000242.1:0-1246 GCF_033391095.1 Vibrio sp. Vb0667
TAGACAGGGTAAAGAAATAACCATTTCGCTGACTTCAGATCCTCTTTTTTTCTCTCTGATACAAGCCCAATATAGACAACAAAAATCAGAGCAGATAAAAAGAGGTAGACAAAATAGAGCATTAGCATCAACGCCAATACAAATTTAAGTGGATAGACAATCACCATATAAATGCTAAATATCACCACGAGCAGCGGTAATAGAACATTTTGAATCACGCCATAAGCCAAAGTGAATACAAAGTTTCCCCAACCAAGTAAACGTGGAGACAGCCCCTCATTGTGCTTACGCAAAAATAAAAACAATAAATCTCCATCCCAACGAAGTCGTTGCAATACCAAACCTTTCAACGTATCTGGTACATCAGTATGGCCGATGGAATGCGTCGAAAAGGCCAACTTATTATCAGGATAACGACGTTTGTATTGCTTCAAACGCATGGTTAAGTCGAGATCTTCTGCAGTATGCGTATCCCACCCCCCAACTTGCTTAAGAAGGTTCTTTCGAAACGCTCCGAATGCGCCAGAGATATTATTGAGCACACCCCACGTCGCCATCCCTGTTTTACCTGCTTGCATAGACAGCATGTACTCCAAGGATTGCATTTTGGTTAGTAAGTTGGCGTTGTGGTTGCGAACTCTTAGTGCACCACCGCTAGCAATCACATTTTTATCCGCAAACTGTTTCATCATGGTGAAAACCATGTCGTTATCGAATGAGGTATCTCCATCTACGTTAATGACAATTTCACCGCTGGCCATCGATAAGCCGGCATTCAATGTCGAAACACGGCCTCCACGTTGCCACTTTGGCAAGACGCGAACTTTACGATTACGGACACCTGTATGTCTTCTCTCACCATTTAATGCGGCTTGATAGGTATCTTGGTTTTGCACCGCCCCATCAACCACTGCGAGTATTTCAATATGACCTGGGTAAACTTGCTCAACTAACGTATCGATGGTGATCCCAATCGCCTCTCCCTCACCGTAGCAAGTGATAACGAAGCTTACTGATGGAAATCGTTTTAACTCTGGCTCTTCTCGCATATATGACCAACGAAATATCCCTGTTAACACCAACAAATACAGCGGCAACTCTATGATGATCATTACTGGAAACAACAATAGCCATAGTTCTTCATTGTGAAGAAGCATGCCTCGAAGATAGTCGAGTAAAACGAGACTATCTTGCAGCATAGATCTCACCCATCAACGATTCGATCCAAACAGAAACACCACCTTCA
>NZ_JAWPOL010000243.1:0-1245 GCF_033391095.1 Vibrio sp. Vb0667
CGAAACCATCTTTATCGACGTTTTTCAATAAAACGATTCGTTGAAATGGCATGCCGTTTTCATCCACGGTTGCCACTGTCATCGCAGTAGGATCAGTCAACCCCGCCTTAATCGCTTGCTCCAACCAAAGGTTGAATTGATCAATTGGATCAGCTTTCAAATCTTTACGACGTAGGCCACCTTTCGTGTACTCACGACGAATATCAGCAAGTTCCATCTTTACTCCTTCACTCGTTTTTTGTCGATTGTGCTCCCGAAGCTACTGAAATACAAGGACAGCAAACATAGATGTTGAAAAACCGATGGTAACCTCTAGGTTCAGGCAAAAAGCGAGGCCCGGCAACACTTCTAACGAGACCAAAGACCAACGGCAGGGCAAGTTTTTCCACCCAAATGATGAGAATGAAGCGACGAGAAGTAACGTGAAGTCATCCCAAAATAACTTCGCTTCGTTTGCTCTCTAACGGGACAAGATTGACTATTTAACCTCAAGTGAGCATAAACTGACCGCTATGTTACGCAACAAACCAATCGCTTACTTGGCAAACAACCGTTACGTATTTATTGGTACGGAATACTACTTCTAAAATGCAGTTCTATTCCTAGTTAACGTTACCGCTCACAGCATCGTTTAATACCTTTTGATAACATGGCATTAAAAACTCCGGTGAGCTAATTGTGAACTTACTCAATCCCAAAGCCCTGCGCCATTTTCTATTGCTGTTGTTTGTTATCGGCATTCTAGGGCTTGCTCTTACGCATCACTACGCAACTCGCTATCAACACGATCAATGGCAACAAAAACTCAAAAGCCAAGCGGCTCAAGTCTCACAAGAAGTCGACTACGAACTGGCGAAGTTTGAACAAATTCCCAATTTGCTTAGCCATGACCCACGCTTGCTTGAAGCCGTTGAGAAAGGTGCACCGTCGACAGAACTGAACTTACTGTTGGCGCAATGGCTGAAGCAAAGTTTGGCCGATACCATTTATGTCCACGATAAAACAGGCTTGGTTATCGCTTCGAGTAACTATCAACAGGCGGATACGTTTGTCGGTTCGAGTTTTAGTTATCGCCCTTACTTTAAAAATGCCCGTCGTGGTGAGCCAGCCCAATACGTGGGGTTAGGAGTACGCTCTAACAAACGGGGTTACTTCTTTTCCTCTCCACTATGGTTGAACGGCGATGTCATCGGCGTCATCACGGTAAAAGTGAATTTGGAGCAATTGGAACAGCGCCTTGCACAA
>NZ_JAWPOL010000244.1:0-1243 GCF_033391095.1 Vibrio sp. Vb0667
GCTCTGGTGATTTAGTGGTGGCAAACTTGACGATCACTGAGGCCCGCAAACAAAAAGTCGACTTCAGTACCCCAATCTTATCCGGCATCGAAGAGTGGGTGATCACCAACAAAAGTACTCCAACCATCACTAAACTTGAGCAGTTGAGCGGTAAGGAGATTTGGGTACGTGCCAGTTCCAGCTACTTTGAAAGCATTCAAGCCGTCAACAAAACACTGAACAAGAAAGGCTTACCGCCAATTATCGTGCACTTCATCGAAGAGACTCTGCAAGACTACGAACTCGTCGGCATGCTCAACAATGGCTATATCAAAGCCATCGTTTTAGATAGCCACAAAGCCACACTTTGGCTCAATGCGATGGATGACATCAAAGCGCATAAGAAAGTCCCTCTTCGCAAAAACGGCAACATCGCTTGGGTAATGCGACAAAACAGTCCTCAACTCAAAGCAGTGGTGAACAAATTCATCCAAAAATCTCGTTCAGGCACACTCCTTGGAAACGTCATATATAGCAAATACATCGACAATACCAATTGGCTCAATAAGGCACTTAACCCTAAGAAAATTGCCCAGCTAGAAAAACTGTCGGCGCTGTTTTCGCGCTACGGGGAGAAATATGACTTGGATTATTTGCTGATTGCGGCGGTTGCGTATAAAGAGTCCGGATTTAATAACAACTTAGTCGGCACAAGAGGCGCAGTGGGCATAATGCAAGTCTTACCGAGCACCGCGCGCGATCCAAACATCAACATCAAAAATGTTCGACAACTCGAAAACAACATCCACGCAGGAGCGAAATACCTAGCGTTTTTACGTCGGCAGTACTTTGGCGATAAGGCCATTACGGCTGAGAACAAAATTTACTTTACCTTGGCGGCTTACAATGCAGGCCCAGGTAATGTCGAGAAAATGCGCAAGCGAGCCGCACAGCAAGGCTACGACCCCAACGTTTGGTTTAATAATGTCGAAGTGGTCATGCGAAAAAGCCTCAGCTCAACGGTCAGTTATGTGACCAGCGTGAACCGTTACTACGTCATCTATAAGCAACTAGAGAGCTTAGACCTCGCCAAAACACTAGAAAATGTGCTGCTGATTCCTGATGACCCAGTCTTTATGACGCCAATAAGGAAAATCACTCAAACGCCAGATACAAAAATGCCGCTTGTTAATTAAGCGGCATTTTTATTATTCAGTGTACTTTGAAATTGCAGAGTGATTAATGTCACATTTTCATTCTAGTT
>NZ_JAWPOL010000245.1:0-1243 GCF_033391095.1 Vibrio sp. Vb0667
GTGGTATTGACCAATCAAACGCAGAGCAAGTTTGGCAATGTGGCGTGTCCAGTTTAGCGGTGGTTCGTGCGATTACCTTGTCCGAATCGCCGAAACAAGTGATTGAGTTTTTCGACCAACTGATGAGCACAACGAGCACCTCATTGGTAATGGAGGACTATCGTGCTTACTGATCAAGAATTCATTCGTTATCAGCGTCAAGTTTCGTTACCTGAAATCGGAGAATCGGGCCAAGCTCGTCTTGGTCAATCTCATGTGTTGCTCATCGGCTGTGGTGGGTTGGGTAGTGCAGCAAGTTTGTATCTCGCGGCTGCTGGCGTGGGTAAATTGGTTGTGATTGATGATGACCGTGTCGACAGCAGCAATTTGCAGCGCCAGGTTATCTATCGTGAAGGCGACATCGAACTGGCGAAAACCGAGGCGATGGCTCAGCAGCTTCGTGATCTCAATTCAATGATTCAGGTACGCACGATTACCAAGCGTCTCGACCAAGCTCAGTTACAACTCGAAGTCATGTTGGCGGATGTGGTGTTGGATTGCAGTGACAACCTGCCAACGAGGCAGCTGATCAATCAAGTTTGTTATGAGCAAAATACACCTCTGATATCGGCGGCAGCGATTGGTTGGCAAGGGCAGTTTGCTGTTTTTGACTACTCAGACACACCATCAAATTCAGGCTGCGATCGATGCTTGTATCCGTTTGATGAATTGCAGCAAACAATGAAGTGCAGCGAAACCGGCATTATCGGCCCTGTGGTGGGCACTCTGGGGAACTACCAAGCTCTCGCTGCTATTCAAAAGTTGGCGATAGATCGATTTCATGTTGAGTGTGGTCAGTTACACCTCTTTAATGGACTGCGGATGAACTGGCAGACCATGTCGATCACCAAAGACAAGCAATGTCAGGTTTGTGGTGACAATAATCTTGCACCAGTGAGCAGTTAAGAGATGACCGTCATGACAGTTTCAAATCAATTCGCATCAAATTCGTTTGTACGTTCATTTGCCAAAGGAGAGAGGTAGCGTGATAACTATCGCTATTAACGACCAAGCTCAGCAGGTCGAGTGTAAAGCCAGCCTACAGCAAATCATTACACAGTTTTCTCTGCCTGAAATGGGCTGTGTTTTTGCCATTAATAATCAAGTGGTGCCGCGTAGCGAATGGGCGAGTACGGTACTTTCTGAGGGAGATAGCATCTCTCTGTTTCAAGCCATCGCAGGGGGATAATGTCGATGCTGAAAA
>NZ_JAWPOL010000246.1:0-1243 GCF_033391095.1 Vibrio sp. Vb0667
TGATTGGGAGAACGCCGTTAAATTCTTTGCTCCAATTTCCCAAAGCAACAGAATCCACCCTAACTTTATCTTTCGATTTCAACACTTAGCCTTAAGTGAACATCGAGCTGCTGAAATTGCTTGTGTCGATTTGGATCAAGTCTACCGATGGGATGACGGCGAGGAAATCCCCCCTATCATTCGTAGGCTTTGGGCTCTTGAATCTGGGCGCTATCTTCCTGATGTTACGGGGTTTTCTAAGTGGGCATTTAAGTCTGGTCATATTGTCACACCAGATGGAGCTACCTACTCTGAGGGGCAACTTCGCCACGCTCTTTTTCTGTTAGATCAGGTCTTATAATTAGCTCTGTTGGGAAATAAAAATTTGGGAGCCTTGTGCTCCCTTTTTTGTTTCTCAATTGAGCCGACAAGCGGAGATATTCTTGATTTTTGTTACCTAATTCAAATCCGCGCGTCAGCTTCACAAATATGTATAAATACGTCTTCTTACATATCCCTTGGTTGTTAGCTGCAAACGACGACTGACGACGACGATGACTGAGGAGGAGGAAATAGGAGGTGCAGCGTCATCCCCGTATAGTAATACGGGGTGAAAGTACCTTGTTTTTCCGCAAAATGTCGAATTTGTGATAACCCCCTTACTGTATTACGGGGGTAAATTAAACCTATTCATGGAGCTTTGTTGTACAATTCGACAAAATGTCGAAATAAGGTAACTTATGCATCCGTCCGAGTTTAAGCGCATTCGAAAGTCTGTTTTAAAGCTTAGTCAGTCCGAATTAGGCGATAAGCTGGATCTCTCCAATGATTCGATAAGTAGATTTGAAACGGGTAAATATCCAGTCGATAAAAGGACTGAATTTGCCCTTCTGTGGTTACAGCATTTAGAACTACCCCTAGAAGCTCCTGTAACGCCTCCTGTGCAAAAAAGTGAGGTATTAGAATCTTGCTCTGTAGATCTTCTTATTTCCCCTCCTGTGCATTCTGACGACGAAAAGAGGGATAGATTTGGTCCTGTCCCTGACTCATCAAAAAGAGCCAAGGCTAGGTCTAATCGAAAAAAGAAAAAGAAAAAGCGATAGCGCTATTTGTTCTATGGTTTGTTCTATGGTTTGTTGGTGTGAACCTCTCACAGTAGGGTAGAGGAATTTCTCACAGTAGGCTTGTGAACCTCTCACAGTAGGGCATGTGAACCTCTTACAGTAGGTTTGTGTATAAAATGCACCTAGAGGTTGTGTAAAAT
>NZ_JAWPOL010000247.1:0-1241 GCF_033391095.1 Vibrio sp. Vb0667
AAAGTGCAATCTGATCAGCATCCGGGCTTTGATTCGCGCTCGATTGCTTTGTCTTATGGTACGGTTAACCTGCTGCGTCACTTAGAGTTATGGTCTGCGATTGAACCTTTTTCGACCCCGATTGAACACATCCATGTGTCCGATCGTTCTCATGCGGGAATGACGGACATCACTAAGCACGACGTTGGCGTTGAAGCGTTAGGTTATGTCGTAGAGTTAGCCGATGTTGGTCGTGTTTACCAAGAATTGCTGACTCACAGTACCGCTATCGATTTGTACTGCCCAGACTCCGCGAAGCACATTACCCGAACTCAAGAAAATGTGACGATTGAGCTTGCTAGTGGTGAGTTGCTTAATGCGAAATTACTTGTTGCCGCCGATGGTGCGGTTTCGCAATGTTGTCAGCAAATTGGTTTGGAGCTTTCTGAGCATGATTTCGACCAAGTTGCCGTAATTGCCAATATTGTGACTCAAGAGCCGCATCAAGGTCGCGCATTTGAGCGTTTTACTGAAAACGGCCCAGTTGCCCTGCTGCCAATGAGTGATAATCGAATGTCGCTCGTGTGGTGCTTACGCCCTGATGAAGCTCAAATTGTAATGGAATTGTCTGAAAGCGAATTTCTTGAACGGCTTCAGCAAGATTTTGGTTGGCGATTAGGTGCGATGCAAAAAGTGGGCCTCCGTGCGAGCTATCCGTTGTTGCTTCGTCACCGTAAGCAAAATATTTCACACCGTTTTGCGATAGTCGGTAACGCAGCACAAACGCTGCATCCGATTGCTGGGCAGGGCTTCAACTTGGGGATCCGAGACGTGGTCACTCTCGCTGAGGAACTGGTCAAGCAAGGTGAAGATGTTGGGCGTTACCAAGGCCTGATCCGCTTTAGTCAACGCCGAGAAGCAGACCGCAACGAAACCATTTGGCTAACAAGCTCGTTAGTCCATGTTTTTTCAAACGATTTACTCGCGATGCGAATTGGGCGAAATACAGCCTTAGCCGCGATGGATAACCTTTCTATTTTTAAGCAGCCGCTCTTGCGCCATACTCTTGGTTTAGTGAAACGATGATTGACTGCAACAAACTAGGTAACAACCAGTTATTAGGTAATAAATAGCAATGATGCAAAGTGTAGATATCGCCATCATCGGCGGAGGGATGGTTGGGTTGGCGCTTGCAGCCGCATTCAAAGACAGTGACCTGCGTATCGCCGTGATCGAAGGTAGCGTGCCAGATGAAACGTTGA
>NZ_JAWPOL010000248.1:0-1240 GCF_033391095.1 Vibrio sp. Vb0667
AATTGCTGAACTACTTGGAGAAAAAAGCGATTAAAACCGCCATCGTGACGCGAAACTGCCTAATTGCGACACAAAGAAAATTGGAACATAACCAAATCACCGTTGAGCAAGTGATCACGCGTGAATGTTATCCACCAAAACCCGATCCTTTATCGCTACAAGTGCTCGCCAAGGAGTGGCGTTTGATGCCAAATGAAGTGCTGTATGTCGGTGACTTCCTTTACGATTTACAAGCTGCGTACAATGCACAAATGCCGTCTTGTTTAGTGCATCACGGCATCACCGAACAATTTCAAAATTCGGCATCACTTGCGGTGAAAGAACTGTCCGATTTGCTGGCGTACTTTGAATCAGCGCACTGATCCCTTTGTCCGAAAAGCTCAACGAATCAGATTGCCAATTCTCAGAGACAAAAAAAGGAGCACTCATGTGCTCCTTTGGCTTATTCCCGAATCGTATGTAAATGTTTGAACTTAGCCTTGTAAGTACGCGTTTAGCATCCACATCAGTTTCTCTTGCTCACGGATGTAATCACCCATCAGTGCCGCAGTACCTTCATCGTCTGCTTCACCAGCGTTTTGTAAAATCTCACGCTGTTTAACAAGCAGAACACCAAAACCATCAACCAAGCCTTTCACGCACTCTTCACCCATTGTCGCGTTTTGATGCTCTTTGATTTCGCTTGATTCTAAGTAATGGCTAAACGCGTGTGCTGGTGTGTAACCCAACGTTAAAATACGTTCTGCAAGTTCATCAATTTTGGTTTGAAGATCTGTGTAGATCTCTTCAAATTTTACGTGCAATTCAAAGAACTGGTGGCCTTTGATGTTCCAGTGATAACCACGTGTGTTCATGTACAGCACTTGATAGTGGGCAAGTAGCTGATTCAGTTGTTGTGCTAGTTGTTCTGATTGTTGACGATCTAGACCAATTAAGCTTACTTGTTTGCTCATAATCTTGCTCCTTGGAGAGTAAAGTTTAAAAATTTTTTTGCAGTATTTGCTGCCGATGGAGTCATATTAGATCTGAGCGGTGAGGAAGGAAATTTGGTTTTAGCTATAGATTTAATAACTAAACTCAATGAGCAATTAGGTTATGTGTGTAGTAGAATAGTCGAAACCCTCGACCATTGTATTTCTTCATGGTCGAGGAGCATTCATTGGGGGGTTCTAAGCCGTTTTAAACATGGCCATTTGTTGATTCAACTCGGTGACTTGTTGCTTCACTTGCAACGACGTCT
>NZ_JAWPOL010000249.1:0-1230 GCF_033391095.1 Vibrio sp. Vb0667
CAGGCTTCGACATAAAGAAGATGATCAAGATACCCACGATGTTCAGCCAAGCCATCAAACCTACGCCAACATCACCCATCGCCCATGCTAGGTTTGCGGTTTTTACTGTACCGTAAAACACGGCTGAGATAAGTACCAGTTTTAAGATAAACATCAGACCGTTCACTTTAAAGGTACGGCGAATGTAGGCAATGTTTGTTTCTGCGATGTAGTAGTAAGCCAAGATCGTGGTGAATGCGAAGAAGAACAGTGCAACAGCGATGAACGGTTTACCAACTCCAGGCAGAGCACTTTCAATCGCCATTTGCGTGAATACTGGACCATTGGCCCCAATATCGGCTGGTAGGTTTTGCACAAGGAATGCACCTTCAACCGCACCGTGTACGTTGTACGCCCCTGTGATAAGAATCATAAACGCAGTTGCCGAACATACTAGTAGTGTATCGATGTAGATTGAGAATGATTGAACCAGACCTTGCTGTGCAGGATGATCAACGCTTGCTGCCGCTGCTGCGTGAGGGCCGGTACCTTGGCCTGCTTCATTTGAGTAAACACCACGTTTAACACCCCAACCAATGGCAGCACCAACACCAGCCATAGGAGTGAACGCGTCTCCTAGGATCATGCCGATAATGCGTGGGATTTCACCGATGTTTAGAAGAATGATAACGAAAGCGGTGATGATGTACGCCAATGCCATGAATGGCACAACGATCTGAGTGAAGTTCGCAATACGCTTTACGCCACCAAAGATGATGAAGGCAAGAATGACACAGACAACCGTACCAGTGAAAATTTTAGCAAAACTGAAGGTACCAATAGCGGTTTCGATCATGTCACCAGAGCCAAATGCTGCTTCTACCGCGTTACCAATACTGTTGGATTGAACGCCAGGAAGTAGCACACCACACGCAAAGATGGTCGAGATAGCAAAGATCCATGCGTACCATTTTTGCCCCATTGCTTTTTCGATGTAGTAAGCAGGACCGCCACGGAATTCACCTTCATCTTCTTCTTTGTAGATTTGAGCGAGAGTAGATTCTGCATATGCTGTTGCTGCGCCAAAGAAGGCAACAACCCACATCCAGAATACGGCGCCAGGGCCACCAAAGCCGATAGCCGCAGCAACACCGGCAATGTTACCTGTACCTACACGGCCAGATAGCGAAACGGCAAGCGCCTGAAATGATGAGATCCCCTTGGTTGAACTTTTGCCCGAAAGTAGCAAGC
>NZ_JAWPOL010000024.1:0-63261 GCF_033391095.1 Vibrio sp. Vb0667
TGGTGATTTCTCCAATTGATTTTCCGGTGTAGCGGTTTCCGACGTCTCGGAAAACCAAGTAGTTCTCTCAAAGTTACTTTTATTAACGGCGCATGCCCTGTTTTCTTTAGAGAAAATTTTAGATTTTTTTGAAAATAATTCGTTTGGAGGGGTAGTCGTGACAAAGCGGATAAAAAAGCAAAAAAAACTTTCATTTTTCGCTAAAGCTTCTTTTCGAATTGTCGATACAGGCAGGTTTTGCGTTAAATTCGGGCAAGGCCGTTCATCAGCCAAGCAAGGTCAATGCTAGGTTTGGCGCTTGTTTTGCTTGCGCCAGAATAGAAGTACTGACCTGTTGTAAAATCTGTTGCTTCACCATTTGCGTAGTTTCTTTGGCATAGTCAGTGTCTTGGATACGACTGTTGGAAGCGGCTAAGTTTTCGTGGATGTTATCGAGATTATTGATCGCGTGATTAAAGCGGTTTTGATACGCGCCTAACTCCGCACGACTGCCATCTACCGTTTTCAAAGCATCATCTAAAATGCCGACCGCCATCTGAGCGCCACCGACCGTGCTAATATCAATACTATCTACCGTTCTATTTACGGTGACATACTTGCCAAGTTCTAACTCATCAGCCAGGCCACCACTGAAGGTTGGTCCAGGGTATTTTATGGCGTCCTTGTGGGACATGAGTAACTGCAGTTGCCCCTCTTCATTAACAGACGCTTTCACTTTATCGGTCTGCCCGTTAATGTAAGTCGCGAGTTCTTCTATATCGTCGCCAGCTTTAGCTTCAATACGGATCTCCTGCTCTTCAAAATTGTTATCACGGTAGCTGATAACAATTTCATTATTTCCGTTTTGAACCGTCCAATCTGAACTGACTCTTTGATATGAGCTCATTGAAAAGCTACCTAAAGATTCCGGCTGCATGGTCCGCAGGCCAATTTGTACCGCTTCACCAGCCGTTGCTCCGATTTGAAAAGACGATGTACCGAATGTGCCATTCAGCAATTTACGTCCGCCAAAGGAGGTCGTTTCTGCAATACGACTTAACTCATCATTTAAAGCAGAAACTTCTTCTTGCAGTGCAGTGCGCTCCGCTTTGCTGTTTGAACCGTTAGCTGATTGAAGCGACAAATCACGCATACGTTGCATAATGTTAGTCACTTCATTCATCGCCCCTTCGGCGGTTTGCATTATAGAAATGCCGTCATTCGCGTTACGTACCGCGACATCCAAACCACGCATTTGCGATTGCAGACGGTTGGAGATTTGCAGACCCGCCGCGTCATCTTTTGCGCTGTTAATACGCTTCCCTGAAGACAAACGCTCCATGGATTGGTTCAGCATGTCAGTTGCACTGGTCAAATGACGCTGTGCGACAAGTGCTGCTACATTGGTATTAACGGTGATCGCCACGAATAAAGAGTCCTAAAATTAAGGCTTTGAGTACTTATCGACCAAGTAACAGAAAAGTTTAGTGTTTTTTGAAAAGAGATTGGAATAGAAATAGAAAACAAAAGCCCTCCAATTGGAGGGCTTAAGAAATAAAGTCTGAGAACTTACTTGATGGCTAGCTCTGCGAGCATTTCTTGTGAAGGAGCGAAGAAGTACGCACCAGTTACCGCTTTTGTGAAACGAAGCATTTGGTCTGTTTTACCATCTGTCACGCCGTACATACTTTCTAGCATCACTTTAATGTTATGAAGTGTATTGCAGTAAGAAATAAACAGCAGGCCATGAGGCCCTGTTACCTTCCCGTATGGCAAGCTATGACGGACAATCTTGAGACCTTTTCCTTCTTCTTTAATATCAACGCGACCAACGTGTGATGCAGCAGGAACGTCTTCTAGCTCGACAGAGTCTAGCTTGGTACGACCAATCACTTTTTCTTGCGCTTTGACATTCAATCGATTCCAAGCGGCAAGGTTATGTTCAAAGCGCTGAGCCATAACATAACTGCCTCCAGCAAATGGGCCCTCTTTTACTAGAGCCACATCAGCGCGAGCCTCCCCTTTCGGGTTTTCTGTGCCATCAATGAAGTCTGTCATATCACGAGCATCAAGGTAACGGTACCCATATGTTTCGTCCACAATGGTGACATCTTGTGCCGTCTCTTCTAGGAACTTACGCAACACGTAAAAATGCAAGTCGTGACGAGTCGAGTGACAGTGAATCAGTACATCTACGTCTGTTGCTGGAGCAACGATGTCACCTTCGCCAAGTTGAGTAAAATCAATAAGCTCTTCTGGCGCGTCTACATTAAGGTGTTCCCAAAACGATTTTGTGAATGCGATAGAAAGCGTCAGCGCTGCACCCGGCTGGGTAATGTTTAACTCTTCCACCAACTTTGGTAGTGCTTTCAGTTTTTCTAATACGTTTTCACGGTTTTGGTTCACTTTGAGTTGAGTGTACAGTGCAAATGGCCCGGCTTCTGGCACGATCGCCGTTTGAGCTTGTGACATTGAGGTTTCCTCTATTACTTTGCCCCAGAGTGGGAAGTTATTGTTTTTAATTCTTTGAATGCTGCTGTTCATCGTGCGCCAATTGTGGCACTTGAAAACAGTCTTTTACCCATCTTCCATTTAGAAGATAGATCATAAACCAAGCTAATAAGGTAATGGTAAGAGCGTTTGCCCAATTAAACACTCCATGTTCTAGGTACACATGATACATGGTCTGAGCAAGTTGAATACCGCACAAGATCAAAGTGATCTCGCGACCATAGCGAGTAATTCTGTTTACCCATCCTCTGTCGGGATGACGAAGCCCCATTAACCACATAAGAAGCAAACTTGGAATGCCCATCGCCAAACCTAAATACAACGTACTTGAATCTGGGTAAACAATAGCGAGTAGCTTACTGCCACTATCACGACTTACACCAGCCATGGCAAACACCACCCATGAACGCACAAGAAACATCCATCCCACCCATAAAATGATCGGCGCCTTTAAAAATCCATGGGCGTCATATTGGTCAAACGAATAGCGCACAACATCTTCTTCTTTATGTGATAAAAACGTCACTTTAACCTATCGTTTCAGAGTTGCAAGCCAACAAAGATGAGAACTGAAGTTCATTTCAGCACCTTACACAGGTAAACTAAACAAAGATTTACAGCGACGTTGATGAGAAACATGAAAAAAAGAACTCCTGCCACCCCTGTGCCTTCTCAAGAAACTCAAGCCGAAGCGATGAGAATTGCCAAATCCACGCAGAAACCGGGGCAAACCAAAGAGCAAACCAAGCTTATCGCTCAAGGTATCGAAAAAGGCATCGCGCAATATAAGAAACAACAAAAAGAGCGTAACCGCCAAGCCGATAAAGCGAAGAAAAAACAGCAACGTGAAAAACAACTTCAGCATGAAGAGATTATCGAACAAGACAATATCACCGACGATGCGCCAAACCATTCATCAAGCAAACTGCCTTGGACACTACTTGTTCTGAGCTGGATTGGCTTTGCTGCTTACATAGTATTGGGGAAATAGCTAATGAAACGCCTGTTACTTGGACTTTTTGTCGTGCTTCTAACGGGTTGCACGATGCCTTCTCACCTTACTCATGCTCAAAGTCAAGATGTTCATATTCGCATTGACGCGCAATTCGACCCTGAGCGATGCGAATACAAAGGCGAAGTCACCGGAAGTGAAGGCCATTGGTATAACTACATTTTCATGACTAATGACGCGATGATGCAAGGCGCGATGAACGATTTAAAAAACAATGCAGCGGCTATCGATGCGGACACCGTTTTTATGGTCTCCCCACAAGATTTTATCACTTCATTTAGCGTGCTGGGTTCCGCCTACCGCTGCAATGGATGAGGCCTGAATATGAAAAAAGCCAGCAATTGCTGGCTTATGCACGAAATCCAAGACTGCTAGCGATATCTCTCTCCCGCTCTAGAACCCATTGGCTATCAAAAGGCCCCCAATCTGAAAGTTGATAATAGCCGTCATTATGACGTCGGCCATCTTGAACGAATATGAGTTCAATGCCGATCCCAGGTAACGCCTTGAGTACATCTTGAATAGTACGACGAGGCCACCCCGTTTTTTCGATCAACTTTGGCACATTCGGCCTTTCTAGGTTTTCCACCAACAAGGCCAAATATAGCCGCCTTGCAAAAACAGGACTCAATTCCATTGACACCTCCTAAAATTGTGCTGATTCATTATTTCGTTTTTGCTCAACGAGGTGTTGCGTTTGATCAATAACTCGACTTTTCCATTTGATTTAGACGAATTTTTATTCGATTTATAGCGCATTCATCGTAAATAAGTTATGTGACATTAGTTATCTCAATCTATCTGAAAATATTTTCCACCGCATTTTGTCAGTTTGATTGCTTCTTGATAGGATGCTTTAACAGCCCAAATCACTTAAGTGCGTCTTAACCGCGCCAGTGAAAAATAGAACAAAGAAAAAGGAAAGACTATGTCGATTACCATGTTTGGTATTCCCAACTGCGATACGATCAAAAAAGCCAAGAAATGGTTAGAAGCCGAGGATATTGCTTACGACTTCCATGACTACCGTAAGCAAGGCATTGATGCAGAAATGGTAAGTGAATTTTGTCGCGCTTTAGGTTGGGAACAGGTGCTCAATAAACGTGGCACAACCTACCGCCAATTAGCGCAAGAGCAGAAAGACACACTTAACGAGGAAAACGCCATCGCTCTTTTGGTAGAAAACCCTGCGATGATTAAACGCCCAATTTTAAAAGTGAATGATCAACTTCATATCGGTTTTAAAGCTGATCAATACGCTAGCATTTTCAACTCTTAAATAAAGGAATACTCAAGGATGACAGACAGTCCAGTATTGGCACTTGCTAAAGATCTGATCAGTAGACAGTCCGTAACGCCGGAAGACGCAGGTTGTCAGGATTTGATGATCGAGCGCTTAAAAGCACTCGGGTTTGAAATTGAAGTGATGGTATTTGAAGACACCACGAACTTCTGGGCTCGACGTGGTTCAGAAGCGCCGCTATTTGCGTTTGCTGGCCACACCGATGTGGTACCAGCTGGCAAATTGGAACACTGGAATACACATCCGTTTGAACCGACCATTATTGATGGTTACTTGCATGGCCGCGGCGCAGCTGACATGAAAGGGTCGCTAGCTGCTATGGTCGTTGCTGTCGAACGCTTCATTGAAGAAAACCCAGACCACAAAGGCTCAATTGGCTTTTTGATTACGTCAGATGAAGAAGGACCATTTATCAATGGTACCGTTCGCGTTGTAGAAACGTTGATGGAACGTGGTGAGAACATCGATATGTGTATTGTTGGTGAACCATCCAGCACCGACGTGGTTGGCGATGTAGTGAAAAATGGACGCCGTGGATCCATCACTGGTGATTTAACGGTAAAAGGAACACAAGGTCACGTGGCCTACCCTCACCTAGCCAGCAATCCAGTGCACGAGTCTCTACTCGCGATTCATGAACTCGCGACGACAGAATGGGACAAAGGGAATGATTACTTCCCACCGACTAGTTTCCAGATCCCGAATGTATCGGCTGGCACTGGTGCGTCTAATGTTATTCCTGGCGAGTTCCATGTTCAGTTCAACCTACGTTTTAGTACTGAGCTTAACAATGACGCAATTGTTCAGCGTGTTACCGAAACATTGGACAAGCATGAGCTGGACTACGACCTAAAATGGACATTCAACGGTGACCCATTCCTGACCGATACGGGCGCACTGCTAGACGCAGTTGTAGCTGCTGTGGCCGAAGTCAATGATACGAAGCCAGCGCTACTTACAACTGGCGGTACTTCTGATGGTCGTTTTATTGCTCGAATGGGAGGTCAAGTCGTAGAGTTAGGCCCTGTTAACGCTACGATTCATAAAGTGAACGAGTGTGTGAAAGTCGACGATCTTGAAAAGTTGACGGACATGTACGAAAACACGTTGAAACACCTATTGGCGAAGTAATCAGCGAGAACACAATGACACCAGAGCAACTCACCGGAATCACTGATTCCCATCTTCAATCCACACTAGTGGGGCAAAAGGCATTTATGCTTCACCCTAAAGTAGTCAATGACTTATTGAAGATGATTAATGCCGCAACCGAAGCAGGTTTCAAAATGGAAATCGCCAGTGGTTTTCGTGACTTTAATCGCCAAAAAGCCATCTGGAACGGGAAGTTTTCTGGTGAGTTGCCAATTCTCGACATAAACTCCCGCCCTTTGAATAAAGCAGAGTTAAATGACGAAGAGAAATTGATGGCCATTTTGCGCTGGTCGGCATTGCCCGGAGGAAGTCGTCATCATTGGGGTTGTGATTTTGATGTCTATGCGCGCAATTTATTGCCTGCTGACACCAAACTCAAGTTGGAACCTTGGGAGTATCTTGAAGGCCACCAACAAGCGTTCTACCAATGGTTAAAAGCCAACCTTGGTCGGTTCGGTTTCTTCTTCCCTTATCAGCATGATTTAGGTGGCGTTTCGATTGAGCCTTGGCACATTAGTCACCGCGCTGTCGGGCAGCAATGCCTCGAGCAGTTGACGCTTGATGTACTCAGAAGCCAGTTGATTAAACAAAATCAGACCGACAACATTGCAGGGATTGACGTCATACTGAATAATTTGGATAACGTCGTTGCCAAATTTATTCACAATATCACGCCGCCGGAGGCTCTATGATAGAAATACTAACCAATCCTTGGGTCATTATTATTGTAGTGTTGAGCGTGGTCATTGGTAATATTGCCGCACTCAAATATACCGCAAAAATGAAGTTTGGTCAGATGGATAAAAGCCGTAAGAACGATTTAGATAAGCTGAACACATTGGATAAACAGCGCTACGCTGAAGAAGATAAAAACAAAAACGAGCCTCGTTAGTTACTCACCAGCTTCATCTCGACACATTTAATCTAAACATCAAAAAAGGGACCACTAGGTCCCTTTTCTATCATTAAGTAAACACGCCGCGTTAAGCTCGCTTTGTTTACTGCTTCACTGTTGCAGCCAATACAGGCGCTAGTGATTTCAAAAACTCTTCTTCTACTGGCTTGCCAGAGGAGTCGGTGATATTGATAGACGTACGGTTGCCTAAATCACCAAGTAAGAATGTGTACTTACCAGCGGCTAACTCCACTGGTTTAACGCCGATATCGTTCCAGAATTCATCATCCGGAGATGCATATTTCGCAGTGATTGTGCCCTGAGACTGGCTACGCTCTTCAATCTTAAAGCCCATCTTAGGTAGAATATTAGGCAGACGTTGCCAAAGCATGTTGTATTGCGCACGCGCGATAATCACAGGAAGTCCGCTGCGGTCTTTACCCATTGTGATTGGGATCTGTTTAACCAACTCTTGCGCTTTACGCTGTGCTTCTTCACGCACTTCTTGATCGTAGCGAGCGGTGACCAAGTTCGTCATGAACACATTGTAGCGCTCACGGTTGGTCGCCGTTACTTCTTTCACTTGATTGCCTTCACGCCAGTCAATAAGGCTCACCTTAAAGCCGTGTCGACCATTTGCTTCAGCGCGTACGATTTCATATCGGCTGCCAATTTCTAGCTCTTCATCTGGCGAATCCCAAGTCACCCATCCTGTCTCGATGCGAGAGTCTGTTTGGCTTTCAACTGGAATCTCGTTGGCCGCGACCATGTTTTGCACCGTTTGCCAAACTTTATCTAGTTCATCTTTACGAAGTAGCCAAAGTGTCACTTCACCATCACTACTGCGGTCTAGACGTGCACCGGGAATAAGCTCTAGGACTTGTTGAGGTGGACGAATGTCGACATCTTTACCTACACCACCAGCGTAGTTACCCTGAGGGATCTCGTAGTTAGGGTAAAACTGAGGCTGTGCACCCTGTGGGACATTCCACTCACCCAAATTTGGGGAGTTCAAATACTCGAAGTCATCTTTTGCTTGACGACGTTGATTGGCACCACCTGAACAGGCAGTCAATACGAATACAGCTAATGAACTTAACACTAACTGGCTTGAAAGCTTCATCTATACTCCTAAAACACCGAGGGCGCTTTGGCCCCCAGTATGAACTTCAATCCTAGTAACTCAATCTTAATAGCTCAATCTTAATAAATATGGGCGTCTGTTAGCGCCTGCTCGACGATCGGCTGCGATTTTTCAGAAAGCGTAGTTAAAGGAAGACGCAAACCACCTTCTTCAATCAAACCAAGCTTTTGCGCTGCCCATTTTACTGGGATAGGGCTTGCTTCGATGAAAAGGTTTTTGTGTAGAGTCATCAAGCGTTGGTTAATCGCTTCTGCTTCTTCGTACTTACCTTCACTTGCCAAATGGAACATGTCTGCCATGTCTTTAGCTGCAATATTGTTCGTTACCGAGATAACACCATTGCCGCCAAGTTTCACAAAATCCAGCCCTGTCGCATCATCGCCACTTAGTAAGATAAAATCTTCGCCACAAAGTTCACGATGAATTGCAATTCGTTCCAAATCGCCCGTTGCATCTTTTAGAGCCACGATATTATCAAGCTTTGACAAGCGTGCCACTGTTTCTGGCTGCATATCAACAGCAGTACGGCCTGGTACGTTGTACAAAATTAGAGGCACGTCACTCGCTTCGGCAATTGCCTTGTAATGTAAAAACAAACCCTCTTGAGTTGGTTTGTTGTAATACGGTGTCACACTCAGGAAGCCAGCAATACCAGAATCAGCCAGTAATTTGCTAAATGTTACTGCCTCATGGGTTGCATTTGCACCCGTGCCAGCAATCACAGGGATGCGACCGTCGGCAAACTCAACAGTTTTATTAACGACCTTCACATGCTCTTCAATGGTCAGTGTCGCTGACTCACCTGTTGTGCCTACTGCCACAATACCGTCTGTACCCGCTTCAACGTGGTACTCTACTAGCTTTTGCAGACCGTCAAAGTCTACTTCGCCATCTGCTTTGAATGGCGTAATCAGCGCTACGATACTTCCTGAAAACATGTTTATCTCCCTCATTTAACTCTTTCTGCATGGTACTGTAATGCGATTGAAAAACACAAGAGCGTAAACTCGCTTACAAAGTACAAATGAATGAATAATTATCAGTTGTTAGAGGTCTAGCAACTTAATTGCTCTATTTGGTTTGATTAACGGCAATATTGATAATCGTGTTGGGCTTTCGAGTGACTTTAGAATCTATCAGTGATTTGGAAAATACTGAAGAGCACAAGCAAGGAAAATATACTCTTTGGTCTTGTTAGCCAAGTCAGATCTAAGTGAATAAAACGGCCAGACAATAGGCAAGCACATCATGCAAACGTTTTGTTTATCCTATAGCCTGCATTTACTGTTTATTTCCCACCACTCCCCTCAAGCTCCGACTGCTTTTTTATGGACTAAAAAAGAACTGGCTCGATATTTCTTCGCAATATCTGTGCTAACATCTCTCTATTGAAGAAAGGACAAGAAGCTCATTTATGAAGCAACATCTGGTACTTACAGCAGTTGGAACGGACCGTCCAGGCATTTGTAACCAAGTCGTACAGCTCGTTACTCAAGCTGGTTGTAACATAGTCGATAGCCGTATCGCTATCTTTGGCAGCGAATTTACGCTGATCATGCTCCTGACTGGGAACGCCAGCAGCGTGACTCGAGTTGAAACACAATTGCCCCTGCTTGGCCAAGAACATGACCTTATTACGATCATGAAACGCACAGCGGCGCACGAACTGCTCGATAACAGCTACACCATGGAAGTGTTTATTGAGTCTGAAGACCGCCCTGGGTTAACTGAAAAATTTACTAAGTTCTTCGCTGATCAGCAGATTGGTTTAGACTCTCTTAGCGCGCAAACCATCAGCAAGTCGAAAATTCAACTCGATTCTGACCAGTTTCACATTGCGATTACTGCATCTGTAAGCGCGGATTTTAATTTGATGCAGTTACAAGAAGACTTCGATGAACTTTGTAAGTCGCTCAACGTACAAGGTTCTCTGAATTTCATTAAAAACACACTATAAAGTAAAGGAAATCAAAATGAATACGCTGACAGCAGGCTCGCCAGCGCCAGCCTTCTCTTTGCTCGACCAAGACGGAAATACCGTTTCTCTTGAAGACTTTAAAGGCAAGAAAGTACTTTTCTACTTTTACCCTAAGGCGATGACGCCGGGTTGTACTACACAAGCAAAAGGCCTTCGTGACATCAAAGCTGAACTCGATGCACATAACGTGGTGGTACTCGGCGTAAGCATCGACCCTGTAAAGCGTCTAGGCAAGTTCATCGAGCGCGATGATTTAAACTTCACTCTGCTTTCTGATGAAGACCATGCCGTTGCTGACCAGTTCGGCGTTTGGGGCGAAAAGAAATTCATGGGCAAAGTATACGACGGTCTTCACCGCATTAGCTTTCTGATCAATGAAGAAGGCGTGATCGAACATGTGTTCAACAAGTTCAAAACCAAAGATCACCACGAAGTCGTATTAAACTACTTAAACGAAAACGCTTAAACGCTATTGTTTTTCTACAAACAAAAAGCCCAGCAAACTGCTGGGCTTTCTTTTAACCATCGTACCTTTGGTAACAACTACTCTTGTTCGACAGGTTCGTTTTCTTCCGTGCTTGGTAATGCATGCCATACGGCTTTGACTAATGTCGCTAAAGGAATGGCGAAGAACACCCCCCAAAAACCCCACAGCCCACCAAAGACTAATACAGCCACAATGATAGCAACTGGGTGTAAGTTTACTGCCTCGGAAAACAGAACAGGAACCAACACATTACCATCCAGCGCCTGGATAATACCGTAAGCAAGCAACAACCAATAAAACGGAGGCGTTAAACCCCATTGGAACAAACCAACGATAGCAACAGGTACAGTAACAGCCGCCGCACCGATATAAGGAATCAAAACCGACAGACCAACGGCTACGGCAAGCAACGCCGAGTAACGAAGATCTAAAAGGGCAAAAGTCACGTAGCTCACACCGCCCACGATTAAAATCTCTAACACTTTACCGCGAATGTAATTTGATATCTGCTCGTTCATTTCATGCCAAACTTTATTCGCCAATTTACGGTTTTTCGGCAGAATACCGCTTGCGATTCGCAGCATTTCTTCTTTGTCTTTAAGCAAAAAGAAGATAAGGAGTGGCACTAAGATCAAATATACCGCTAGCGTTGCAATGCTAACTAATGAAGCAAGCGACCCTTTGACGACACTTTCACCCAGCCCCAGTGCTTGGTTTTTGGCGTTCGTCACCACGGTTTCTACTATTTCTAAATTGGCTAGTTCAGGATGGCGCTCTGGCAATGTGACAATAAACTTTTGTAGCCCGTTGTACATGTTCGGAATATCGTTAATTAGATTACCGACCTGAGTCCAAATCGTCGGAACCAAGCCAAACAACGCAATTAACATCAACCCGACAAAGACCAAGATAACGATAATAACCGACAAGGTGCGCGGCACGCCTATACGACACATTTTGACAACTGGCCATTCAAGTAGATAAGCCAAAACGATCGCGACAAGTAATGGCGCAATCAAGTGTCCAAAGAAGTAAATGGTGATAAAGCCAAACAGCAAGATCGCGACGAGACTTACTGCGTGAGGGTCAGAGAAACGTCGTTTATACCAACGACTAACCATTTCAAACATCTTATGCGGATTCCTTATTGAAGACAGTCAATGTGTAGTGCTCTGATGTAGATTGGCAATCAACCGAGTACCCTTGGGCACTAAGATAGTTCACAATGTCTCGTTTAGAGCTGTTGTCCACCACTTGAATGACAAGTTGATGATACTGCTTTGCTTCTCCTTGAAAGACCTCAGCAGCATGACGCTTTGCAAGTAACAGTGCCATAGGACAACGTTGCTCACGCAAATCAAGTAACATGGATTCCATTGTATTGCTCTGCACTTATGATAGGGTTGTATTGTAACGGCTTTTTGAGCTGGTGCTAGCACTTCTGACATGATTTAACCACATGCTGAAATAGCTCGGATATAAAATAATTTACGAAACCAATTCATTTATTTCCGGTCTTACTGTTAGCTTATATCCTCACGGATAACCAAAACGTATGTGGCGCTGTTAATAGGCTCTCGACCTGTAACCACATGCTTATGTATTTTGGAGAACCTTGTAAACGTATGTTAAAACGCACTCGCTCGCTAGTTTGCTTATGTCTTGCTGCTGCCATCAGTTCGCCGACAACTTATGCCAATAGCATTGATTTGCCAGACATTGGCACAGCTGCTGGTGGCACGCTTTCAATAGACCAAGAGTTGATTTATGGCGACGCCTATATGCGTATGCTCAGAGCCAGTAAACCTATCGTTAATGACCCTGTCATCAATGAATATATTGACTCTCTTGGGCACAAATTAGTGGCCAATGCGAATGATGTAAAAACGCCGTTCCACTTCTTTATGATTCGCGACCGTAATATCAACGCATTCGCGTTTTTTGGTGGCTATGTAGCGCTGCATTCTGGGTTGTTTCTTCATGCTCGTTCAGAAAGTGAGCTGGCCTCTGTTGTCGCTCACGAGATAGCGCACGTCACACAACGTCACCTTGCTCGGAGTATGGAAGAACAAGCGCGTCGCTCTCCGGCCACATTAGCCGCACTTGCGGGGGCACTACTACTTTCAATTGCCTCACCCGAAGCGGGGATGGCTGCAATTACAGCAGCAACCGCGGGCAACATGCAAAGTCAAATCAACTACACTCGTGCAAACGAAAAAGAAGCGGATCGCTTTGGTATTTCGACACTAGCAAAAGCCGGCTTTGATGTTCAAGCAATGCCAAGGTTTTTTGGCCGTCTTGCTGATGAGTATCGTTATGCGAGTAAACCGCCACCAATGCTCCTGACTCACCCTTTGCCTGAAGATCGAATTACCGATAGCCGTGCGCGAGCAAGAACCTATCCTCCAATGCGTGTTGTGCCTTCAATAGACTATCATCTAGCTCGCGCGCGCATTGTGGCTCGTTACGCTGGCATTGATGGACAAGCCGCCCTGAGCTGGTTTGAGAGAACCCAAAAGAAAGCCTCTGCGGACATTACACCTGCTTTTGATTATGGTCGAGCTCTCGTGCATTTAGACAATAAACGCTTATCTCAAGCGGAACCAATTTTGAAAAAGTTACTGGAACAAGACCCAAGTAACCCGTTTTACTTGGACGCTATGACGGATTTATACATCGAGAAGAAGCAGCCAGAAAAAGCAACCGAGATGCTCCGCAAAGCGTTATCTCGTAACCCTCAAAATAAAGTATTGACCATTAACTACGCCAATGCGCTACTTGAGGACAATAAAAACGATCAAGCCACGCGAGTTCTTCAAAGATACACTCATGACTATCCTGAAGATACAAATGGCTGGCACCTAATATCGAAGAGCTACCACGCGCTGGGGCGTAGCGATGAAGAGTTGGCTGCTCGAGCAGAAATTTTGGCATTGCGAGCAAATTGGAATAAAGCGATTCAATATTATAGTGAAGCAAGTAAAATGGCCAAGTTGGGCAGCTTAGAGCAAGCACGATACGATGCCCGTATCGACCAACTCATGATCCAAAGAGATCGATTCATGGCATTACAATAACGAAATGGAGAAAACCATGTCAGTCGTGATTTATCACAACCCTCGTTGCTCAAAGAGCCGTCAAACACTTGAACTGCTTGAGCAAAATGGTGTTACACCGGAAGTCGTCAAATACCTAGACACACCACTTAACGTGGATGAACTAAAAGCGCTGTACGCCCAGCTTGGCTTTTCATCTGTACGTGAAATGATGCGCACTAAAGAAAGTGAATATAAAGAGCTTGGCTTAGGCGAAGACTCCGTCAGCGATGAGCAATTATTCGAAGCTATGGCGAAAAATCCAAAGTTGTTTGAGCGTCCGGTTGTCGTTGCTAACGGCAAAGCAAAAATTGGTCGCCCACCAGAGCAAGTATTGGATATTTTATAAATGGATTGCCAGATCCTTATTTTGTATTTCAGCCGTCATGGCTCGACAAAACAACTGGCAAGACAAATAGCAAGAGGAGTCGAATCGACTCCTCAATGCCAAGCAATTTTGCGTACAGTTGAAGAATTGTCACCTCACTCACACTCCCCTTCTGATCCAATTGTTACTCTAGAGGAACTAAAAACGTGCGACGGTCTAGCGTTTGGCAGTCCCGTCTGGTTTGGCAACATGGCTGCGCCTTTAAAGCACTTCTGGGATCAGACTACATCTTTATGGGTCAGTGGTGACTTAATCGATAAGCCTGCTTGTGTCTTTACCTCTTCGTCCTCGATGCATGGTGGTCAAGAAACAACGTTACAAAGCATGATGACCCCTTTATTGCATCACGGGATGATGGTTTTGGGCATTCCTTATTCCGAGCCAGAGTTACACACTACGCAGTCCGGAGGCACTCCGTATGGCGCCAGCAGTGTAGGCCATGAGGCAACCCTAAGCAGTGAAGAGATTCGCCTGGCACAACAATTAGGCAAAAGGCTGGCAACTGCAGCGTTAAAACTAAAAGTCTGTTAGTAAAATCAAGGATAGTTAATCGATGTCTGACTCTTTAGACCAAACACCACTCGGTACACAGGCTAAAACCTATCGTTACCTGGCTTTATTTGGCAACTTAGCCTTATTAGTCTGGGTCGCTATTTGGCAGCTTGCGTTATTCCCTCATCCCCACCTCAGCAGCACAACACTTGCTATTGCTTGGTGTATTCCGCTACTACTTCCGTTGCCTGGTATTTTAGCTGGTAAGCCTTACACTCATGCTTGGGCTAACTTTGTTCTTATGCTGTATTTCTTGCATGCGCTGACCATCCTTTATGTGGATGGGGGTGAACGCTGGCTTGCGGCAGTGGAACTGATACTGACTTCACTCGGTTTCGCTGGCAATATTTTGTTTGCTAGAGCGAGAGGCAAAGAGCTAGGTCTTAAGTTGAAACGCCTCTCTCAAGTAGAAAAAGAAGAAAAAGCGAAATTCAATAAATAACGCCAATTGCAGTCAATCACTGATCATTGGTTCGAATACGAATTTAGAAAACAAAAAGAGTCGCTATTGCGACTCTTTTTTATGCTTACCACATTGGTCTTTGATCCTTGCGTTTCACGCCTGGAACGCTACCAAGGAGATTACGATGCCGAGCGCCACTCGTAGATCAAGTCATACTGTTCTCGGACAGGCTCCACAATCATCGGCTGAGTTGGCTGTGTTTCGTCACTTGCTTCTGCCACAATATCTACTGGTACTTCAGGCTGCGCTTCTTTTGGCGTCGCGGCGTCTTTTGCTTCATTACTCTGAACCAATGGCTCTTCTTCTTGAGTTGAAGCTGGGGCATCAACTTCACCTAAAGGATCTTCAAAAACCATTAATTGAGAAATAGAAGAAGCTTCTTTCTCAAAAGCTTGTTGTGATGCCAAAAGGTGGATGTTGAGCGTTAACTCGTCCCCTTGAACACGCTTAATCTCTGTACCCGCAACCGAATTAAGTTGTTTTAACGCATTCTCTAAACGGAAGAAGTCCGTTGCAGAGGTTACATTAAGGACTTTCACTGCTAGCGCTTTTGAAGACTTTCCTGAAACCACAACTGCACTCTTACTTGCATAGTAGTCTGCGATGCCATCCACCATTTCTGCAATAGCATTAGCACCTGATGCAGACCCGCTACGCGGAGAACGTTGCGCTTCTACAATTCTCGTTGGCGACTGGTCGTAGAGTGTCCAACGAATTTGTTCACCTTGAGCTCGTACAACCAAAACGGCGTCAGCTGGGTAGCGCTGGCTGGCTTGACCAATTGGCTCAATAAAGCCGCCCCAAAGATCAGAGACATTAACACCGGTCACATCATCAAAATCCCCAACCGGGATAGTGATTGGTAGGCCTCTTAATTTCGCTGCGCTACGAAGTGCTGCAACATTTGAAGATTCAGAATGTTCCCACGCAATGTTACGATCGTAACCCCGTTCTTCAACCATCCAAACTAAAATATTGGCACGATTTGGCGACCAAGATGGCAATTGTGCTTGTGTTAAAAGAGAGCTGATTTGGTCGTTGTTAAACAACATTTTTAGGCTCGCTTTTCCATCAACCTGCCCATAGCTCAGTTGAGAAATGTAACGCGCACTTGAGCTGAGTGCCTTTTTAATCACTGGATTGCTTAAAGAGGATTGAGAACCGGTCGCTCGAACAATCACATCCTGCATACCTTGTTGACGAGCCAAAGACTCACCGTCGTTCTGCTCACTGTCGATAACCACTTCGGCACGATAGATATCCACCTGAGTTAATGCATATACTGGTAGGGACAACCAACCTATCAGTAAGAGAGCTAAATAGCGCATAGTTTTTATAATCCTCTGAACAAGAACCCGAATAATAAGCAACTATCAAATCTTGAGCAAGGCAAGTACTGAGTAAATTGTCTGTATTATGACCAGCTTTGTTAACTCGGGCCTCAACCAGCGCTTCAGTGCTATTTTTTATAATAAACTCATTGCTTATTAAGCTATCTCAACAAGTTAGGCTGTCCATTTTTCATCTTCACGCAAGACACGTAAAAGAGGACAATTTGCAAGCAAGCAACTCTCAAAAGTGCTATTTATGAGAAAAATTCAATCGAAAGTTTGATCTATGCAACATTGCAAACGATTGCAGGATGATAGTATTCGCCGGATTTGTCTGCGTATCTTGAAAATAGGGAATTATTATGAAAAACGCGTTACAAGGCGCTCAAATGCTCTTTGTCGCTTTTGGTGCTTTGGTGCTTGTGCCGCTCCTAACTGGCCTTGATCCAAACGTAGCCCTCTTTGGTGCCGGTGTCGGTACTCTCCTCTTCCAATTAATGACTAAACGTTCTGTTCCCATCTTCCTTGCCTCTTCTTTTGCGTTTATTGCTCCTATTATGTTCGGTATCCAAACTTGGGGTATCGGTGCAACGATGGGCGGCTTGATGGCAGCGGGCTTAGTTTATGTGGCTCTAGGGGCGATGATCAAAGTGCGTGGTGTTGGATTTATCCATAAAATTCTCCCGCCCGTTGTCGTTGGCCCTGTGATCATGGTTATCGGCCTTGGCCTTGCCCCAACGGCAGTGAACATGGCGGTAGGTAAAACTGGTGATGGAGCTGCACAGCTAGTTAATGGTGATGCTGCGATCATTATCTCGGCGGTCTCACTGCTCACAACCATTGTACTCAGCGTTTTTGCAAAAGGCTTTTTGAAGCTCGTTCCTATTGTTGGTGGTATTCTTGCTGGTTACTCTGTTTCTCTATTCTACGGTGTGGTTGATTTCACTCCCGTAGAACAAGCGGCTTGGCTAGCCATGCCAAACTTCACCGCGCCAGAGTTCAATATCAACGCAATTTTGTTCATGATTCCTGTCGCTATCGCACCTGCGGTTGAGCACGTAGGTGACATGCTTGCTATCTCAAACGTTACAGGTAAAAACTACCTGAAAAAACCAGGCCTTCACCGCACAATCGCAGGTGACGGGGTGGCAACTATCGCAGCTTCGATGGTGGGTGCTCCACCAAACACCACTTACAGTGAAGTAACAGGAGCGGTAATGCTAACCAAAGCATTTAACCCTGTGATCATGACTTGGGCAGCAATCACCGCAATCGTACTTGCATTGGTAGGTAAGCTAGGTGCGGTTCTTCAAACGATTCCAGTTCCTGTTATGGGCGGCATCATGATTCTGCTGTTCGGCTCCATCGCAACGGTAGGCCTCAACACACTGATCAAGAATAACGTTGATTTACATAAGTCTCGTAACCTAGTGATTGTTGCCGTAACCCTTGTGTTTGGCATTGGTGGTATGGCTTTCGGTATTGGTGAGTTCAGTCTACAAGGTGTGAGCCTATGCGGTATCGTGGCAATTATTCTTAACCTTGTGCTACCAAACGATTTAGGTGAAAACCACGTTGTGGATAACGCACAAATGGAAGAAGAAAGCGCGAAATAGTTCGTTTGCGCCGCTTTATTAGGTGGCGTGTCTTACTCTTCTCCTCTTGTAGATACAAAAAAGGCTTGGTTTTCACCAAGCCTTTTTCTGTTCAGTCATAGTAATACATCAAAGAATTACTTAGTACCGAAGATCTTATCACCTGCATCGCCTAGACCCGGAACGATGTAGCCTTTGTCATTAAGCTTCTCATCGATTGCCGCAGTGTATAGCTCAACATCTGGGTGTGCTTTTTCTAGCGCTTCAATACCTTCTGGTGCAGCAACAAGTACCAGCACTTTGATTTGGTTACAACCTTTCTCTTTTAGGAGATCGATAGTAGCAATCATAGAACCACCTGTTGCAAGCATTGGGTCAACAACAAGCGCAATACGCTCCTCGATGTTTGAAGCAAGCTTGTTGAAGTAAGGAACTGGCTCAAGCGTTTCTTCATCACGGTAAATACCCACAACACTGATACGTGCGCTTGGCATGTGCTCAAGAACTCCATCCATCATGCCTAGACCTGCACGTAGGATTGGCACTACGGTTACTTTTTTACCTTTAATCTGGTCTACTTCTACCGGACCGTTCCAACCATCAATGGTCACTTTTTCTGTTTCAAAGTCTGACGTTGCTTCGTAAGTAAGTAGGCTACCGACCTCAGTCGCTAACTCACGAAAACGTTTTGTGCTGATGTCACCTTCTCTCATTAGACCAATTTTATGTTTTACTAGAGGGTGCTTTACTTCAACAACTTTCATGTCCATCTCCGGCTATAGTTGGCAATATTTAAACAAACCTTCAGATTATACATGATTTTCACAGGGATATCAGGATAAATCACTAAAGAAAAAAACAGACGCAAACGTTTGCTATCTATGTTTAAGCACTGTTAGAATAGCGCCGTTTTCATATCCAACTTAATACCGAGGACTTCCCTGTGAGTGGTAACAACTCTTCTCTTAGCTATAAAGACGCTGGTGTAGATATTGATGCAGGCAACGCGCTTGTGGATCGTATTAAGGGTGCGGTAAAACGTACTCGTCGCCCTGAAGTTATGGGTGGTATCGGTGGTTTTGGCGCGCTATGCGAATTGCCAACTAAATACAAACAACCTGTACTGGTTTCTGGTACTGATGGCGTTGGCACAAAACTTCGCCTAGCACTGGATATGAACAAGCACGACACGATCGGCATCGACCTAGTGGCAATGTGTGTAAATGATCTTATCGTGCAAGGCGCAGAGCCACTGTTTTTCCTAGATTACTATGCAACAGGCAAACTAGACGTTGATACCGCAGCGGATGTTGTTTCAGGTATCGCTGAAGGGTGTGTTCAAGCAGGTTGTGCCCTAATTGGTGGCGAAACTGCGGAGATGCCGGGCATGTATGAAGGCGAAGACTACGACGTAGCTGGTTTCTGTGTTGGCGTAGTAGAAAAAGAAGACGTGATTGACGGCACGAAAGTCGCTGCTGGTGATGCACTTATCGCTGTTGGCTCAAGCGGCCCACACTCAAACGGTTACTCCCTTATCCGTAAGATCCTAGAAGTATCTGGTGCAGATAAGAGCGAAGAGCTAGCAGGCCGCACTATTGGTGAGCACCTACTAGAACCAACAAAAATTTACATCAAGTCAGCACTTAAGATGATTGAGAAACACGACATCCATGCGATTTCTCATATCACTGGTGGTGGTTTCTGGGAAAACATCCCACGCGTACTGCCTGAAGGCACGAAAGCAGTTATCGATGGTAACAGTTGGGAATGGCCAGTTATCTTCAAGTGGCTACAAGAGAAAGGCAACGTCGACACACACGAAATGTACCGCACATTCAACTGTGGTGTAGGTCTAATCGTCGCACTACCGAAAGACCAGGCAGACGCAGCAGTTGCTCTTCTTAAAGAAGAAGGCGAAAACGCGTGGGTGATTGGTCAAATCGCACAAGCAGACGCGAACGAAGAGCAAGTTGAAATCCAATAATTTGCAAATCGAGCTCAAAAGATAAGAAGAATGAGGACACTAGATGACTAGGTCCTCATTTTGCTATCTAGAACACTAAAAACCATTCTATTAGTAGGTAGTTTAGAAGCTACATAACTCCAACCTACAATACCAAGGCGCTCTCGACATCATGAAAAACCATACCCTAAAAAACTTTGTGGTCCTCATCTCGGGTAACGGAAGTAACCTGCAAGCTATCTTGGAAGCTTGCGAAGACAGCATGCCAAACGCACGAGTGGCAGCCGTGTTCTCTAACAAAGCAGATGCTTTTGGTTTAGAACGTGCAAAAAAGTTTGATGTAGACGGTCACTTTGTCGACCCTAAAGCATTCAGCTCGCGTGAAAGCTTTGATGCAGAGCTAATGAGTCAAATAGATGAATACCAACCAGACGTGATTATTCTTGCTGGTTACATGCGCATTCTGAGCAGCGCATTTGTTTCTCATTACATGGGTAAGATGATCAATATCCACCCTTCTCTTCTACCAAAATATCCTGGGCTACACACACACCAGAGAGCAATTGATGCTGGCGATAAAGAACATGGTACGAGTGTGCACTTTGTAACGGAAGAGCTTGATGGTGGCCCTGTCATACTGCAAGCAAAAGTTCCTGTGTTCGAAGACGATGATGCTAGTGTACTTGCGGCACGTGTTCAGGCGCAGGAGCACCGAATCTACCCTATGGTGGCTAAGTGGCTGGTAGACGAGCGGTTGATCATGAAGGATGGTAAAGCCTATTTAGATGGCGCAGAGCTTGGCGTACATGGGTACGCCTCAGATGAGTAGCCCTGAATAATAAACTCCAGGCACAAAAGAGCAGCCTGAGGGCTGCTCTTGGTTGTTTTAATACTTATAAACTTGATTCAAGAAAACCATGGTGAGACTAGAAACCTAAAACCCAACATTCTAAAAAATCCCATAACCACTTGAGTAACATAACACTCGGAAAGTAGATTCTGAATCTGGTTCGTTCTTCACCGTTCAGACTGACGAGGTGTTTTATGAGAAATTTCTATCAGTTACGTCTTTACAGCAAGCCTTAGCGAGACTAGGACTCTACTACCAGCACTCTAGAAAGTAAGAATGCTCATCCGTATCCGCCCTCGGTTTAAAACGCATAAAAATAAAGCTCGCGATTAAGCGAGCTTTATTTTTATATTCAGAGTAAGAGACCATCACTCTAACGGTTCGGTTGGCGCTTGATTGCCCGGCTTAGCCGCCGCAAACGGCACATTTACCAGTTCAGAGGCATTATTTTTGACTAGTTCACCTAGGTGAAACAAGCCGTATTCGCCAGGTTTCATACGCTGCCAAGCTTCGTTGCCCGTCAAAGGTTGAGTTGCGATCACAGAAACGATGTCATGTGGCGTGGTTTCTTCTTGGAAGTTAATTTCCACATCTTCATCAAGCAAAGCAGCTTTTCCAAACGGTGCGCGTCTTGTGATCCAATACAAATGATTGGTGCAATACGTCATTACATACTCACCATCACTCAGAAGCATGTTAAATACACCCTTCTCTCTTAGCTCATCACAACATTTAGCAACATATAAGAATACCGACTCCATATCCTTTGGTGGCTCAGGATATCGATCTTCCATTTGCTTCAATAACCAGCAAAATGCCAGTTCACTATCTGTTTCACCGACAGGTCGATGTCGACCTGTATGCAAGTCTTGATAGCCAGAGAGCTGACCGTTATGCGCAAACGTCCAATACCTACCCCACAGCTCACGTGTAAAGGGATGAGTATTTTCTAAATTAACACCACCACGATTCGCCTGTCGGATATGACTAACGACCGCACGACTTTTGATGGGATAATTTTGTACCAACTCTGCTATTTTAGACTCACAACTTGGCTTGGGATCTTTGAAGGTTCTAAAGCCCTTCCCTTCGTAGAAGGTGATCCCCCATCCGTCACGGTGTGGGCCGGTTCGACCTCCACGCTGCATGAGCCCAGTAAAACTGAAACAAATATCCGTTGGAACATTAGCGCTCATACCGAGCAATTCACACATGGTTTAAAAAACTCCCTAACAACACAGCTCGAAACGGTGGCCGTAAACGATTATTCCATCTCTTTTTCGATCAACTGAATGATGATATGAATAATCTTAATATGAATTTCCTGAATGCGGTCTGCATAACCAAAGTGTGGCACGCGGATTTCAATATCTGCAAGGCCTGCCATTTTGCCGCCATCTTTACCTGTTAGCGCAATCGTCTTCATGCCTTTCGCTTGTGCTGCTTCAATCGCTTTCAGGATGTTACCTGAGTTACCTGAAGTCGACAGACCAAACAGTACGTCACCTTTTCGACCAACCGCTTCTACATAACGTGAAAACACGAAGTCATAACCAAAGTCATTACTCACACAAGAAAGGTGGCTTGGATCTGAAATAGCAATACCAGCATAGCCAGGACGATTTTCTCGGTAACGGCCTGTTAGCTCTTCGGCAAAGTGCATTGAATCACAGTGAGAACCACCGTTACCACATGACAATACTTTACCATCTTGCTTGAATGAGTCAGCAATCATTTTCGCCGCTGCTTCGATTTGCGCAATGTTATGGTCATCGCTTAAAAATTTGTTGAGCACTTCAGCAGCTTCGTTTAATTCACTTCTAATCAGATCATGGTACATAAGACGTTCTCTTTATTATTTCGGCTTCAGTCAGCTCTTGACTCACTGAGCAAATTGTTCTGATACCAATTTGGTATCGGACATTTCATAAACCTGAACTCGGGTTTGATTACTCTGAGTTTACCCACAAACGAGAATTAGTGTCGATAGTGAACCAACAGATTTAGATTAGTGATGGTAATAAACTTGTCAACTTGCTCATGAAACCATCACTCAAATCTCAACTTTAGAATTTTAACTCTACTTAGATCACTTTTTATCCAATCTTATGTTTTACATTTCCTTAATATTTTGATTACACTTAAACCAACTGGTTAGACCTCTTACCTAACATACAGACGTACAAAACTTATAAAGTCTGAAAAGGAAAATACATATGGACATCTTGCTCTCAATCATCACGATGGCGATCGTGCTAGGCATTACGCTCTACCACCGCATGTCTCTCGTGAAATCTATTAGCTTACTCACCGCAGCCATGCTGGCTCTTACAGTAGCTGGTACTGTCGGCGTTATTGGTTGGGCTATTTACGTTCTCGCCGCAGCTGTGCTCGCGGTTCCTGGCGTACGTCAGTCTTTAATTAGCCGCAAAGCGTTAGTGCTTTTCAAGAAAGTGCTGCCAGCTATGTCTCAAACCGAAAAAGAAGCGTTAGACGCAGGTACCGTCTGGTGGGAAGCCGAACTATTTAAAGGCAAACCAGAGTGGCAAAAGCTACACGCAATTCAAGCACCTAAGTTAAGTGCGGAAGAACAAGCCTTTTTAGACGGCCCTGTGAATGAAGTGTGCGCCATGGTGAGTGATTTCCAAGTGACCCATGAACTCGCGGACTTACCGCCAGAAGTTTGGCAATACCTGAAAGATCATAAGTTCTTCGCCATGATCATTAAGAAAAAGTACGGTGGTCTGGAATTCTCAGCATACGCGCAATCTTTGGTGCTACAAAAATTAACGGGTGTTTCTGGCGTTCTATCGTCTACCGTTGGTGTTCCTAACTCTTTGGGCCCAGGTGAGCTACTGCAACACTACGGTACTGAAGATCAAAAAAATCATTACTTACCGCGTCTAGCTGAAGGTAAGGAAATCCCTTGTTTCGCCCTAACAAGTCCAGAAGCGGGTTCTGACGCTGGATCTATTCCAGATTACGGTGTGGTCTGTAAAGGCGAATGGGAAGGAAAAGAAGTACTGGGTATGCGCCTGACTTGGAACAAGCGCTACATCACCCTAGCGCCAGTCGCAACGGTACTAGGCTTAGCATTTAAACTTCGCGATCCTGAAGGTTTGCTAGGCGACAAAGAAGATCTTGGCATCACTTGTGCGCTTATCCCAACTGATGTCAAAGGTGTTGAGATTGGTAACCGACACTTCCCACTCAATGTACCATTCCAAAATGGCCCAACGCGCGGTAAAGACATCTTTGTTCCTATCGATTTCATTATCGGTGGCGAAAAAATGGCGGGCCAAGGTTGGCGTATGCTGGTTGAGTGTCTGTCGGTTGGACGTGGTATCACGCTACCTTCAAACTCAACAGGTGGCATCAAAACTGCGGCAATGGCAACCGGTGCTTACTCACGTATTCGTCGTCAGTTCAAACAGCCTATCGGCCATATGGAAGGGGTTGAAGAACCATTAGCACGCTTGGGTGGTAATGCTTACGTGATGGATGCAGCAAGCAACTTAACCGTTGCGGGTATCGACTTAGGTGAAAAGCCTTCAGTAATCTCAGCTATCGTGAAGTATCACTGTACGCACCGCGGCCAGCAAAGCATCATCGATGCAATGGACATCGTAGGCGGTAAAGGTATCTGTATGGGACCTTCTAACTTCCTAGCTCGTGGTTACCAAGGTGCGCCAATCGCAGTAACGGTTGAGGGTGCTAACATTCTAACACGCTCAATGATCATCTTTGGCCAAGGCGCAATCCGTTGCCATCCGTACGTTCTTGAAGAAATGAACGCGGCGTATTCTGAAGCAAGTAATGCTGTCGAGAAGTTTGATAAAGCGCTTGCTGGTCACGTGAGCTTTACAATGAGTAACCTAGTGCGCAGTATCTGGTTTGGTTTGAGCGACGGTCTGGGCTCTTCATCACCAACCAAAGATGCAACCAAGCGTTACTACCAACAATTGAACCGTTACAGTGCAAACCTTGCTCTGCTATCGGATATCTCAATGGCAGTGCTAGGTGGCTCTTTGAAGCGTAAAGAGCGTCTATCAGCGCGTCTTGGTGACATTCTAAGCCAGCTATATTTAAGCTCTGCGACGTTGAAACGTTTTGAGCAAGATGGCCGCCCAGTCGAAGATTTACCATTAGTACACTGGGGTTTACAAGACAGTTTGAAACAAGCGGAAGTGGCGGTAGACGAATTCTTAGCAAACTTCCCGAACAAAGTGATTGGTAGTGCACTGCGCGTGTTAATCATGCCATTCGGTCGTGTACGCAAAGCGCCAAGCGATAAACTAGACAGTAAAGTGGCGCGCATTCTACAAACGCCAAGTGCAACGCGCTCACGCATTGGTCGCGGTCAATACCTTGAACCAACCGAGCACAACGCAGCAGGTAAGATTGAGCTTGCGCTGTCAGTCATTCTTCAAGCTGAACCTGTGTTTGACAAAGTATGTAAAGCGCAAGGTAAGCGTCGCCCATTCTTACGTTTGGATATGATTGCTCAGGAAGGGCTAGAGCAAGGCTTTATCACGCAAGAAGAAGCCGATCTACTCAGAGAAGCGGAACAGCATCGTCTAGATACAATCAATGTTGACGACTTCGAGCCGGAACTGCTTGCCGCAAAGCCGCTATACCCTCAGATGGATAGTGTCGCGTAACTCTAGAATCTGAGACCACAAACGGGAGTATCAGCTCCCGTTTTTTATTGCTTCCAGAATCGGATTCATAACACCTCACACTACAAAGCCCCCCTGCGCAATAAAATCCTCGCACTCCAATCTTTCCCCCGATTTCCAGTGATAACTAACTCACAGACGTTCCAACTAAGCGGTGTATACTTTAAGTAACTCACTCACATATATGGTAAATCCGTTGGCTAAAATATTACTCGCACAGTGGTTCCCAGGGCTTGTTCAGCTTAAGCATTATCAAAAAGAATGGTTTGTTAACGACTTTAGAGCCGCCTTTTCTGTTGTCGCGGTTGCACTGCCAGTTGCCATAGCTTACGCACAATTAACTGGTGTATCCGCAATTGTCGGTCTGTATTCGTGTGTACTGCCAATGTTGGTTTACGCCATGATGGGCACATCTCGACAACTCATTGTCGGACCCGATGCAGCAACCTGTGCAGTGATTGCTGCTGTTGTGACACCACTTGCCGCAGGTGACCCCACAAAACATTGGCAGTTGGTTATGACCATGACAGCGATGACGGGGATTTGGTGTGTACTGGCAAGTCGTTTCAAGCTAGGGGTATTTGCAGATTTCCTTTCTCGTCCGATTCTTTTGGGTCTACTCAACGGTGTTGCTCTCACAATTATCGTTGGTCAGTTTGCGAAAGTAGTCGGTTTGAAATACGAGCAACGTTATTTACTGGAACGTTTATGGGAAGCTCCACAACGATTAACCGATCTTCATTGGCCTACTGTAACTCTGAGTATCGTGACAGTTGTCGTTTATTTGCTCACCAAACGCTACCGACCAACTTGGCCTGCTGCCATGCTGGCGATCCTCGTAACTACTGCGTCAGTTTGGTTTTTCCATTTACAAGAGATGGGCGTATCGGTTGTCGGACTCACTCAAGGTGGCTTCCCTCAGTTTCAAACACCGGAATTTGAGCTAGGTGAAGTTCGTGAACTAGTAGTCCCGGCGCTCAACCTTGCGATTGTCAGTTTTGTTAGCATGATGCTCACCGCCCGCAGTTTCGCGGCTAAAAACGGTTATGATATTGATGCAAATAAAGAGTTTCAGGCGTTGGGTTTTGCCAACATTGCCTCAGCGTTTTCACAAGGTTTCGCGATAAGCGGCGCTGACTCACGCACAGCCGTTAATGATGCAAATGGTGGTAAATCTCAATTAGTTTCGATTGTCGCTGCAATCACCATTGCCATTATTGCGGTATTTATTTATGAGCCTTTACAGTTCATCCCTATCGCTTCACTTGGTGTTGTATTGATCATTGCGTCCCTATCGCTGCTCGATCTTAAAGCAATTTGGAAATTAAAATCTCGTGACAAAGATGCATTTTATCTGGCCATCATTACTTTTATTTCTGTGTTGATCGTGGGTGTAATACCGGGGATCACTTTGGCGGTATTGCTAGGGCTGTTTCAATTTTTACGTATTGTCATGCGGCCGAGTGATCAGCTACTTGGCTTGGATGAAAAAGGCACCATTCGGACCATCGACGACTCAGGAAAAGCTTCGCCTATTCCTGGAATGGTGATTTACCGCTTTAACTCACCGCTAACTTACTTCAATGCTCCTTACTTTAAACGTAGAGTGTTAGAGCAGGCAGAGCATCACAAAGACGCAAGTTGCGTTGTCATCGACGCCGTGTCGAGCTTTACTCACTTGGATCTTAGTGTGATGGCAACACTGGCAGATATTCACAATACTTTGAAAAAGAGAGGCGTACGCTTAATCCTCGCAGGAAGGAAACGACGTCTTCGTCAATGGTGTGAGCTTACTGGTATCAGCACCAGTGAAGGAGGCATCTTACTGCGAGCTGATATGTACCTTGCCATTAAACTTAGTGGCTGTTACATCAGTGCTGTGGGTGAGGGACAAATTCCTACTGTTCAAAAAGAGCCTGATTTAGAGCAGCCACCCAAACCAATTCCAGAAGTGGCTTAAATACAAATTTAATATAGAAAACAGGAAATTAAACTCCTGTTTTCTAGTGCTTATCTTCACAGCTGAATACGTGTTACGCCTTTGGCTTAAACTTTTTTGTCATCCCTTGGCTTTTAGGAGCCACCAGCCTATAACCAAGCTTTTCGTAAAAGACCGGTTCATCAGCAATCATAGAAACGTAAGAGCCTTCAAGTGCAACAGATGAAAGATAACCGTCGATGTATTCCATGACTTTTCTACCTAAACCGTTGCCTTGATAATCAGAATCAACGGCAACGTCGACAATTTCGAAGTTACACGCCCCGTCACCAACAACCCGACCCATTGCAATGAGCTTTCCTTCATCCCGAACAGATACGCCATATAACGAATTGGGTAGGCCAATTTCAGCAGCTTTCAACGATTTAGGTGATAGCCCGGCTTTTATACGCATATCACAGTATTCTTTCGGGCTTGGCACATGCTCTTCATATCTTATTGTCATTATGTACTACTCCTTTGTATCACCTTGGAGCTTACATAACTAAACTGTATAAATAAACAGTTATACGTTGGAAAGATGTTCCCATTAAGCACACAAAGTATCGGGTCTAGAAAAGAACCCGCCGACAACTCTGACGCCATAATAGATATAAGTTGCTCTGAAGCTAGACGTTCCTTTTTCTAAACATGTTTCTCTCAACAACGTATCCGCATGCTTTCGAGCACTTTGAGGCAACACCTCTTCCCTCATGAGTTGGTAAAGAGCATCATGCACTAAAGAAGCTTTCATAATGTTTTTTGTGTCTAACGCTGGCCCACTCGCTCCATCCCATGCATAGCCCTTTTTAATCGTTAACACGCCTTGTTTGGACAAACTAAGAAAAGGGCTGTCATACGCCTGACTCACTGAAATGTGAGTCTCAATCTTTTCTTCAGAATGGAGAGTGTATTTGTACTTCTGACGCTTTTTGTATTTCATCAGAGACCTCGCGTTTACTTATTCTTATTTATCACGCACAGCTGAATATTTATCCAGAAACCCTAAAAGATCGGCTCTTGTTATTATGGCGTACTACCTATTACAAAGCCCAAATCAATATAAATAGAACTCCATGCAATCAATAAAGCCAGAACCCCTGACTTTATTGACCAAAATTCAACCAACAATCCTTATTCTGAAGGAAGTCTACTCAATTTTTTATGGATATCTTCTACAAAATTGACTTGTTCACTTGGAGAAACCTCTAGAACATAATGAAAAAACGGACTTGTATGCTCAGTAATTTTATACTCTTCACTTAACAGCTTAATTACTTGTTCATGATTAAATCGTGCGGAGACTAAGCCACTCTCGGTTTCTTGAGTTATAACTATATAGTGAGCGGTTGGAAAAACCGTAAACCTTCCTTCGACAGGAAACCAAGGAGCAAAAGAAATAATCTCGTCATCAATTATGTATGCTTGAGGTTTACTGACATAGGTGTAAGGGTACTTTTCATCTAAATAGGGTCTTGCTGTATCAAACAAGCCATCATAATAAGTTGGTATTTCTACTTTTTGGATTTTACTTAAGGGATCGAAAGTGAAGGTATCAAGTGATTTTAAATTATTACTTCCCGAATCTGGATTATTAACACCATTATCAATAGAAGAACAACCTACAATTATCACTGCACAAAAAAAGCTAAAATTTTATTCATTATTTCTTTATCTTTAATTGATTGTTTTGAAAGTTAGTCACATTAAAAATGCAACCAATTTAGAAAGTAAAAATGATATATTATTTATATAAAATCCCAAACATATATTTGAATACAGTAAACTTAAATATTCATAATTTATCCATTTTTCTTCTTCCAACTTGGTAACTTGATAAAAAAACGGAGCCGATTGGCTCCGTTTCTCGCTTTATGTGTTACTACTATTTCTTTGGTACTTCTAATTGCATCTCTGGCATGGCATCGCGCTTCGCTTTAATTTTGAGCCAGACTATCCATGCAATGATCACAATCAGCAGCATTATCAAATTACCCACCGCGATAATAATCATGCTGCGCTTACGCTCAGCCTCTCGCTCAGCGATAATTTGCTTTTCCATTTCAATACGGCGCTGTTCGGCTAATTCAGCTTCTTTTGCAATTCGAGCAGCTTCTAGATCAACTTCATCAACAACACTGAAGGTTTGCTCTGGGATAGGAAACACCAACGAGCGCTGAGTTGCAAAATCAGTGGCAAAGATCTCGCCGCGCCATGCGTACTTACCAAGCTCAGCATCGTTATTGAGGTTCAACGTAACTCTCATTCCATCTTTAGAGACCTGTCCTTGGCTGTAACTAATGAAACCATCGGGAGCGTCCTTTTTCACTGTGACTGCAATAGAGCCTGGTGCAATCATACCTTGCTCGCCACTCACCACTAATTGGTGTGGCTTATCGGGATTACGAGCCTGAATAAAAGTACGAGAGATTGGGTTCGGATAAACCAAGATGACTTGCTCTTGCGCTCGTAAGAATACGCCATTGCCAGACGTGATGCGCGCACGGTACTTACCAGGCTCAACGTCTATTGGGAGCTGAACCGTGAACACTCCATCCCCTGCTTTTTCATCCAAGCCTCGGCCGTCATCAGAAAACTCACCCACAACCATCGGCACTGGACGTGCTTCTTTGATCAGCTCATCTTCATTTTCGACAAACTTGGTAAATGTCACGCGCAGATTCACGCGATCAAGGAAGTCGCGCAGTACAAGAGGTTTGCCGTCGGAGGTCAGGCGAGCTGTAAACTTAAGCGCTTCCCCATTATATAATCGGTTTGGGAACAGATCCGTACTGAGCTTTAGGTGAGAAATTAAGCGGATGTTATTTTTAGGCGTAACTTTCCCCACAGCCTGCCATGGACCTGGCATAGGGTTATCAACGGAAATAATATCGAGTGAGGCTTCTTGATACCAACGTACATTGTCGTAAGAGCCCCAAGCATAGTATTTTTTACCGTCAGGACGGACTAAAACAACTGGCTGAGAACTTTGCTCACGATAAACCAAAAACGTGATCTGCTCGATGGTTGGATCAACTCGAAAGCGATTGTCTAACAAAGACATTGTAGATTCACTCGCAGCACTCGAGAGACTACTCCATATCGCTAAAAACGCGACCAACAAAGCCCTCAACATAGCTTCTCCTATTGATGCCAAATACAGTTGTTCACCAACTCTAATCTTTTTTGGTGAGCTTCTAGTTCATCGGCACTTGCGCGCAAAACCTTTAGCGCTTTTCTTCCTTCAATACGACGAATGGTTTCTACCCCACCCTCTTGTTTATTCGCGTTAAATTCTAGACTCGTTTGACCACCCGTCATAAAGAGGTAAACGTCGGCTAGAATCTCCGCATCGAGCAAAGCTCCGTGGAGTGTACGGTGCGAGTTATCAATACCGTAACGTTCACATAAGATATCAAGGTTGTTTCGCTTACCAGGGAAGATTTTCTTCGCCATAGCAAGGGTATCGGTCACCTTGCAGTAGTCGTCCGTTTTGCCGATGTTAGGATCGAGCATGCCAAACTCGTAATCCATAAAGCCGGTATCGAAGGGCGCGTTGTGGGCAACAAGTTCTGCGCCTTTAATAAACTCAAGAAACTCTTGGTGCACGCTCGCGTATTCCGGTTTATCAACCAAGAATTCATCCGTAATACCGTGAACTTCAACCGCTTCTGGTTGGATTTCACGATCGGGTTTTAAATAAACGTGGAAGTGACGACCAGTCAGCTTACGGTTGATGATCTCCACGGCACCGATTTCAATAATGCGGTGTCCCATGTAGTGAGGACCACCCTCGCGGTTCATACCTGTGGTTTCGGTATCGAGAACGACAATGCGGTTATATTCAGAATTGCTGCTGGTATTCATAAGGTTATGTATGTCAGACTATGCTTTATTAAATGTTTCGGCTAATAGTACCAAAAAATATGACCAAACACGTTGAGATTTTCACTGACGGTTCTTGTTTAGGTAACCCAGGACCAGGTGGTTACGGCATAGTATTGCGTTACAAAGACGTAGAAAAGACACTTTCCAAAGGCTATACGTTAACTACCAACAACCGCATGGAAATGTTGGCGGCTGTCGTCGCGCTACAGACGTTAAAACAACCTTGTAAAGTCACTTTAACGACTGACAGCCAATATGTGCGCCAAGGTATTACTCAGTGGATCCATAACTGGAAGAAGCGTGGTTGGAAAACAGCGGATAAAAAACCCGTGAAGAATGCCGATTTATGGCAAGCTCTAGACAAAGAAACCGCACGCCATCAAGTTGAATGGCATTGGGTAAAAGGCCACGCGGGCCATCGTGAGAACGAAATGTGTGATGAGCTAGCCCGGACTGCTGCAGAAAACCCAACTGAGGAAGATACAGGTTACCAACCCTCTTAGCGAGATTCTTTCCTCATAGTGTTACCCTCTCGATTCATCACCCCAAGTGGTGTGAGCTTTTTCTTCAAGCGCCAATGCGGTTTGATAGGCTTGAGAGGGTATGTCCGTTTCCGCGCGACTATGTAATACAAACTCCCAGCGGGTGATGCCCAATCACCAAGACTATTTTCCAACCATGTCCACATCGTACGGTAACGTTTCATCGGAAACAGCGCATAACGATCACAATGAATCACTTGATAATTAAGTAACCCTAACCAATCTTTGATGCGGTTCGACGTAAACATTCGTCCACTCCAAGGCAAATTATGTTTACGCCATGGAAGCAAACTCGCTAATCCAGTCAAGCTTAATGGGTTGAATCCAGTAATAATTACATAGCCATCATCCATCATCACTCTATCGACTTCACGCAACAAACGGTGTGGATCGCTTGCATAGTCGAGCTGATGAGCGAGTATCACAACATCAAAGCTTTTTTCCAAAAAGGGTAATTCGTAACCATCTGCAATCACATTATGCAACGGGTTCTGGATATCTACGTTGACTTGGTGTTGAATGTTACAATTACAGCTGGTTAGCTCACAGCTCAACCCGCCCAGTTTGAGCATATGGTAGCCGAAGAGTTTCGGGCACCATTCATCAAGTCGGGTCTGGATTGACTCAAGCACCCACGGACCGTTGTTCATTGCTGACCAAGTCGACGGGTGTGGTATAGTTTTGTTGCTGAGTGCTGGTTTCATTAACCACCTGACTAAAATGGGTGACGGAGAACGAATCGTGTTAGAGATCAAAAGCATACCCGCATTTAATGATAATTACATCTGGCTGATACAAAATAGCGATAAGCGCTGCGCAGTCGTTGATCCGGGCGATGCGAAGCCAGTATTAGAATTTCTGCAGGCTAACGAATTAACTTTAGAAGCGATTTTAATTACGCACCACCACAACGATCACATTGGTGGCGTTCCAGACTTAGTGCGTGCATTTCCTGACGTCGCCGTTGTGGGCCCAAAATCAGAGCCAATTCCAACCCTAACGACACCAATGGAAGAAGGCGACAAGCTGGAGTTGTTTGGTGAGATTTTCTTAGTACTTGGGTTACCCGGCCATACTTTGGGCCATATCGGTTACGTTGGGGACGGAAAACTGTTTTGCGGTGATGTGCTCTTTTCTGCTGGCTGCGGTCGTATTTTTGAAGGTACGCCTGAGCAAATGTTTGAATCACTGAGCAAACTAACGTCTCTACCAGAAGAAACTCAAGTCTTCTGCGCGCATGAATACACCGCGAGTAACGTGGCGTTTGCTCTAGCGGTTGAACCTGACAATGAGCAACTTCGCCAATATCGCGACGATGTAAACCGACTGCGAGCACTCAACATTCCGACACTTCCAACAACAATACGCAAAGAAAAGTGGATTAATCCGTTCTTGCGAACCTCTAACCCTGACGTGGTTCAATCTGTTGCTAGTCGCATTAAAAATAGCGATCCATGCTCGGTTTTTACTGCTTTACGCGAGTGGAAGAACGAATTTTAACCATTTTCTGCTTGTAAGTTTGCAAGACCCCAGTATTATCAGGGACTGATTTTTCGAGAAGCGCCACTGGCGCTTCTCTTACGTTTGGGGTTGATATAAATCTATTTGAATTTCTCCCCATTGCATAATTAGATAGAAGCTCTTTGCCTCTATAAATTAGTTAGTGTTTAAAAGATGTCTATTATCTTGCGACTGCCACGCACATTACGTTGCGCGACAGGCAGGTGAAGATAAACAGGCCCTAAATAGGCTGAATCCATGCGTTTGAAGTATACTTGGGCGTTGGCGTTGTTATTATCTGGCTGTCAATTGACTCAGTCAGATTCAACGTCTTCTACACCAGAAACCAATAAATCTGAGCAGACTGCAAAGCAAAATGCAGTAAAAGCTCAACCGGGCAATAAATCGTCACTAGCAAAAAAATCCGCTAACGACGCGCCTAAAGTTCTCTCCCCCCAAGAACAAGAAGATGTGTGGCAACGTATCGCCATGCAGCTGGACATGGATATCCCAAACCACAAGAAAGTGGACTACTACCGTACGTGGTATTTAAAGCACCCAAATCACCTTTACACGGTATCTAAGCGTGCGACTCCTTTTCTATACATGATCACAAAACGTATCGAAGAGCGCGGACTCCCAATGGAGCTTGCATTACTTCCTGTAGTGGAAAGTTCATTCGATGCCTTTGCCTACTCACATGGTAGCGCGGCTGGGTTGTGGCAATTTGTCCCAGGCACCGGAAAAATGATGGGATTAGAGCAAAACTACTGGTATGACGGTCGCAGAGATGTGGCAGCAGCAACGGATGCAGCGCTGGACTACCTAGTACAACTAAACGAGCGTTTTGATGGTAACTGGGAACATGCAATCGCCGCTTATAACAGCGGTGGAGGCCGAGTTTCTAGCGCAATTCGTAAGAATAAAAAGCTCGGTAAACCTATCGATTTCTTCTCATTAGACTTACCAAAAGAGACCAGCAGTTACGTTCCTAAGCTATTGGCCTTGGCTGACGTTATCGCAAACCAAGACAAGTACGGACTTAATATTCCTGCAATTCCAAACAAGCCTGTTCTAACGCTTGTTGATCCAGAAGAGCAGTTAGATCTGGCTATTGCCGCAGATTATGCCGGCATTAGCGTAAAAGAGTTGCAGAGTTACAACCCAGCATACAACCAGTGGTCGACAGCGCCTGAGGGGCCGCACCAACTTTTGATTCCCGTAGAGAAAAAAGAGACTTTTCTCACCAAGGTGGAGAAAAATCGCGGTAAAGGGATGAAGGTCGCTCGCTACAAGGTGAAATCTGGTGACTCTTTAAGCGTGCTAGCTAATAAATACGGCACAACCACGAAAGTCATTCGACGTGCCAACGGCCTATCGAATAACAACATTCGTATTGGTCAATACCTATTGATTCCGACATCAACAAAAGACGATGCAAAATATGCATTAACGGCACAAAACCGATTAAACAAGACTCAATCTCGTGCTCGTGGTCAACTCAAGCTCACCCATGTCGTTCAGTCTGGAGAAAGTTTGTGGTCAATCGCACGTAACAATAAAGTGTCGTATAAATCGTTAGCTAAATGGAATGGTATGGGCCCTAAAGATCCATTGCGTGTGGGTCAAAAGCTAGTGATTTGGAAAGACTCAGACAAAGGTTCTGTGATCCGTACCGTTTTCTACAACGTTCGCTCTGGCGACACCATTAGCGGCATTGCAAGCAAGTTCAAAGTAAAAACGAACGACATCGTGAAATGGAACTCGCTACACAAGAAAAAATACTTACAACCAGGTCAAAAGCTTAAGTTGTACGTTGACGTAACGAAGGTAAGTGTATGAACCCATCAAGCAATCCACTTGTGATGCTGTTGGACATTTTTCGTTCTCCAACATCTTGTTTTCTTGCGCTTTATCAACGCGGTGGATGGGGATGGCAACCGTTCATCTTCCTGATGCTTAGTCCGTTTTTATTCTGGGGTGCTTACTTTTCGAATGTCGATTTCACGTGGCTCAGTGACCAACTTGCTGCGCAATTTCAGCAAATCGACCCGAAGCAGATTGAGCTATTAGAACCAAACACGCTAATGGCAAGCGCGATCATCAATGATGTATTCAACCGCTTTGCCACCTTACTATTGCTCGCGCTTTGGTTCTTTCTTGCAACAAAGGCAAGCAAACAACAATACGGTTACTGGAAATGGTTTGCCGCATCGTGTGCTATCTTATTCCCAGCAGTATTGGGCGATGTAGCAAGCTACGCGAGCTTGCTACTCAAGCATGGTCAGGTAATGACTTACGCTGCCGATTTAAATAGCCTCAATGGTCTATTAAAGCTGCCTCTTACTAACGAATGGTCTCATTTCGCTAGCTCGTTACCTTTGCTTCTGCCTTGGTACATTGTGCTCGGCTACGGCGTTGTACTGACGTGGACGGAGTTTGAACGTGGCCAAGCTTTGGTGATAGCAAGCCTGCCATGGGTATTCTTCTACGTTATTTGGGCACTTTATATTGTGGTAACCTAAGCTAGTTATTTAACGTAAATGACAATAACAATGGGTTATGATCGGAAGCGTCGCTCTGCGGCGCTTTTGCGTACTTAAGCGTCAGACCTCGGTAAAACACATGGTCCAGTGGTAACCCTGTTATAAATTGGACTCGATGATCCGGCAAGAACGTCACCTCTTGTAAGTCCGCAGCCTTTAAGGCCTGCCTCATCGCATTAACGCGAGATTCACTCCAGCTATTGAAGTCTCCAGCAAATAGAATTGGCCCCACATGATGCTTTAAAAGCATTTCAAGCGCCGTTAACTGAGATACATACTCTTTTGTACCCACGGTGAAGTTAATCGCATGTACATTCACCACTGCGAGTTTCTCGCCATTACTCAAGTGATACTGGCTATATAATGCAGACTTAGGTAAGCGAAGCCACGGCTCTTTAGAGGTGTAAGCGCAGGCTTTTTCTGGTTGCCCTTGAGCAATACTAATTACACCGGCACCGCTACCCAGCGCCTTAAAAGCACTCACTTGATTACTAACCCAGCGACCATCCACCAACCACTGTTTAAATGATGGTGTCATGCTGGCTTCTTGCAATAACAGTAACTGCTTATCAGCAGAAAACTCATCGAGTGCACGTTGCCAATTAGCCCGGTTCTGTTTGTAGATATTCCAGACAAGCACATTGATTTTGCCGTCATGATCGAGAGCTTTTGAATCGCTAAATTCGATGCACCTGATATCTTGTGTCAGCTCGGTACCTGTTTGAGTAATAATTTGCGGCTGATCTGGTACGGTGAAAATAACCTGGAAGCCAACCAATACCGCCATTACGAGAAAAGCTAACGCCAGAAAAAAACGCTTAAACATACGACAAACCTGAATGTAGGCACCCGAAATCTAGAACAACCAATCTCGGGTTAAATGATTTCACTAATAAGCAAACAACAAAAAAGGAGCCACTTGGCTCCCTTTTAGCATAATAAATACGAAACAAGTGACAAGAAACCTTAGATCGCGTCTTCGTCTTCTTCACCAGTACGAATACGAACCACACGCTCAATATCAGTGACGAATATTTTACCATCACCAATCTTACCAGTTTGCGCGGTTTCAATGATTGTCTCTACGCATTTATCAGCCACATCTTCCGTTACAACGATTTCGAGCTTCACTTTAGGTAGAAAGTCCACCATGTACTCTGCACCACGGTAAAGCTCGGTGTGACCTTTTTGGCGACCAAAGCCTTTCACTTCAGAGACGGTCATCCCTGTAATGCCAACTTCAGCTAGCGCTTCTCGAACATCATCCAGTTTAAATGGCTTGATAATCGCTTCAATTTTTTTCATGTTCATCCCTTAAGCTTCAATCGATTGCGCTTATTATCGTTTAGCGTTTCGCAACATTCAATGTTTGTCTCTGATCCACCAGCGAAAATCCAGGCTGAGCAAATTAACATAGCGAATATCGTGAGTTGATAAAACCCAATGAGGACTGCTCAATGCCCAATCGTCCAAGCTTTTTCAGACTCGCGTTTACTTCAAACTTGCGTAGTAAGCCGCTAGGTTAGCGATATCTTCATCAGACAACAATGAAGCTTGAGCTTGCATCACAGCAGCAAGCCCACCTGTTCGCTCTTTATTTTTATAAGCTTTAATTGAACTGATAATATATTGCTCATTTTGCCCTTTCAGATTTGGGTAACCCGGAATGACAGCAATACCATCAGCGCCATGACACGCCGCGCATACTCCCGACTTTGCTTGACCTGCTGCAGCATCTCCCGCAGCTAGAGCTTGCCCACTGAACATGGTTAGCGCCACCATTGCGCCCATGATTGTTTTCTTCATTGCTTCACCTAATCAATTATTATTTAAGGATTTTTATATATTATAATCGACATTGTGGCATGAATTTTCATTACCTGCGCCAAATAAGTTCACAATCTTGACCATTAAACGCCTGATCAACGAACAGATCTGCCACAGCAACGACTCGGTCTTGGTACATTAAAATCGGAATTTGACGACGCAGCCAGCTTGGCACATTGTATTCTTGGAATAACTTCTTCAGTTTTCGACTGTGATTACGCGTGGTTGGATGCGCTGATAAACCTTCCGGATTGAAGGTCACGCGAAGCAATTCTGGCTGACTCGGTAGCGCAATCGTTGCGTTACTAGAACTCGTCGTTAAGGTCAGCTCCCCGAGTCCCTCAGGCAGCGACAAAGTCGCATCAACTTGAATCGTACTTTGCCACTTAGTGACATCAGCCGTTTCCGTTACCCAATAGAGACGATTTCGAAAACGGCGCACTTCACCTTGTTTAAGTTGTAGTTTGGGGTTGGCATCTTGCTGAGCTAATGCCACTTCATTCCAGATAAGATTGAGTTGTACCTGAGTCGGCATACTAGTATTAAGCTTAGCTAGCCACATACGAATCAAGCGCGCACGTGCTAATTCACTGTGCTTAGCCAGTTCTTCAATACTCAAACTTAGATCCGTTTGTAAAGCGCGTTCAAACACCGCGCTCAATAGTTCATCCAATAGCGCTTCTTGTTGAGCACATAAGCTTGCACTGCGCTGAACCGCTTGATGGATACTCGGCCAACGACCAGACAATTCAGGAACAACACAATGACGAAGAAAGTTACGATCATAACGGGTATCTTGATTGCTTTCGTCTTCCACCCACTCCAAGCCTAATTTAGTAGCGGCGTCTTCGATGGTCTTCCGCTTGATAGTAAGCAATGGTCGAACTAGAGATCCGCAAGAAAACGGCATACTCTCCGCCATCGAAGATAACCCTTTTGGCCCGCTACCGCGCTTAAGAGCAAGGAGAAAAGTCTCTATTTGATCGTCGGCATGTTGACCAGTCAACAGTATATCGCCTTCTTGAATGTACTTAGTTAAGGCTTGGTAGCGAGCTTCACGAGCAAGAAGTTCAATACTTTCACCATTGTTGATGTCTAAGCTCACTCGCTCGATCGAGCACGATATCCCCACTTGTTGTGCCCAAAGTAAGCATTTATCGGCCCAATTATCGGCATTCGAGCTTAAACCATGGTGCACATACACAGCGTGACACTCTACAGAGTGCGCTTGTTGGTAGCGACTGAGTAATTCGAGTAAAAGACGTGAATCCACCCCTCCGCTAAACGCCAAGACAACCTTAGTGCCTGATTGATAGTAGCGGCCGAGAACTTGAGCAAAATGCAGGTAAAGCGATTCCATAAACGATCCGATAGGTGCAAAAAAGGGCTGGACTCTCATCCAACCCTTTCTATTTTAACTGTTATCAATTGAGATATCAGCTAACGCTTAACAGCAATCACCGAAATTAACAGTAACCGTAGCTCATTAGGCGCTGGTAACGACGTTCGCGTAGCGTCTCTTCATCCAGTTGTTCTAGATCTTCGAGCTGACGAAGTAGTGTCGCTTTCATATTCGCTGCCATTTGAACATGATCGCGATGAGCGCCGCCTAGTGGCTCTTCGATGATTTCGTCGATCAGTTCAAGCTCTTTAAGACGCGGAGCAGTTAGGCCCATTGCCTCTGCCGCTTGTGGCGCTTTGTCTGAATCACGCCATAAGATTGAAGCACAACCCTCAGGAGAAATTACTGAGTACGTAGAGTACTGAAGCATGTTCACGTAGTCGCCTACACCGATTGCTAATGCACCACCAGAACCGCCTTCACCGACAACGTTACAGATTACTGGTACTTTAAGACCAGACATCACTTTTAGGTTTTTCGCGATAGCTTCAGATTGACCACGTTCTTCTGCGCCCACACCTGGGTATGCGCCAGCCGTGTCAATAAATGTGATGATCGGCATGTTGAAACGCTCTGCCATTTCCATCAAGCGTAGAGCCTTACGGTAGCCTTCTGGTTTCGGCATACCAAAGTTACGTTTCACCTTTTCTTTGGTCTCACGACCTTTTTGGTGACCAATGATCATCACAGGGCGGCCTTCAAGGCGAGCCATGCCACCCACAATCGCTTTGTCGTCTGCAAACGCGCGGTCACCCGCTAATTCATCAAACTCCTCAAAAGCGTGTTGGATGTAATCCAGCGTGTAAGGACGTAGTGGGTGACGAGCCAGTTGAGCTGTTTCCCATGCACCTAGGTCACTGAAGGTTTTTTTCTTCAGCTCTAAGCTTTTCTTCTCAAGCTGTTCGATTTCTTTATCCAGGTCAATCGCAGAATCACCACCGTGACGAGAGACATCACGTAATGCTTCAATTTTCGCTTCTAGTTCTGCAATTGGCTTTTCAAATTCAAGAAAGTTTAGGCTCATCTATGAATCCTTGTTTACTCAGCGTCTAACATATTGCGCTGAATTTTTAGTTAAATTCGAGTTCTACCTGGCTTTTGCCAAGCAACTGTTTTAAATCGTCGAGTAATGTATCACTTGGCGTAACTCGCCACTCGGTGCCCAATGTTAACCGCGCTCTGGCGTCGGCACGCTGGTAGTATACATTGACGGGTACGGTTCCGGCTTTGTGCGGTTCTAAAATACGGCTGAACTGCTCAAAAAACTGATCGTTGATCTGATTTGCATCTATCGATACCGACAAACCACGAGCGTATTTCTCGCGCGCACTGCCGAGATCCATAACTTCACGCGCCGACATTTTAAGGCCACCGTTGAAGTCATCAAAGCTGACCTGTCCAGAAACGACCAAAATTCTGTCTTTTTCGAGAAGTTCAGCGTATCGATCCAGTGCATCTGAGAACAACATCACTTCCATGCGACCACTTCGGTCATCCAGTGTCATAATGCCAATTCGTGTACCACGCTTAGTCGTCATTACACGAGCGGCAATAACCAGACCTGCCACCGTGACAGATTGGTCGCGGCGAGTGGGCGTTGCGTCTTTTAGTCGACAACTGGTGTATTTGTTTAGTTCCTTTACGTAGGCGTTAATTGGGTGCCCTGTCAAATATAGACCTAGGGTATCACGCTCGCCCTCTAACCACACTTTTTCTGGCCAAGGCGGAACCTGCGTATACTTATGCTCTACTTCTTCAGGTGCATCCGTTAGCACACCAAACATATCCGTTTGACCAAACGCTTCAGCTTGGTGATGTTGACTTGCTGCTTTTACCGCATCATTGAGTGACGCCATCATCGCCGCGCGGTGTGGGCCTAGTCGATCCAACGCGCCCGCGTAAATCAGCTTCTCTATCACTCGTTTATTGACGCGTTTTAGATCAACTCGAGCACAGAAATCAAATAGGTCTTTAAAGTGACCACCTTTATTTCTCGCCTCAAGAATCGCATCGATAGGACCCTCACCTACCCCTTTTATCGCACCAATACCGTAAACAATTGCGCCATTTTCATCAACATTAAAGCGATATAAGCCAGAGTTGATGTCTGGTGGCAGCACGGTGAGCTTCATACGGAAACACTCATCGACCAAGCCAACGACTTTTTCCGTGTTATCCATATCGGCTGTCATTACCGCAGCCATAAATTCGGCAGGGTAATGTGTTTTCAGCCAAAGAGTCTGATAAGAAACCAATGCATAAGCAGCAGAGTGCGATTTGTTAAAACCATAACCGGCGAACTTCTCTACCAAGTCGAAGATTTTCATCGCCAACTCGCCATCGATACCGTTCTTTATCGCACCTTCTTCAAAGATAGCACGTTGTTTTGCCATCTCTTCTGGCTTTTTCTTACCCATTGCACGACGAAGCATGTCCGCACCACCTAGCGTGTAACCTGCTAAGATCTGCGCAATCTGCATTACCTGCTCTTGGTACAGGATGATGCCGTAGGTTGGATCAAGCGTCTCTTTTAGCGACTCGTGTTGCCACTTTTCATCTGGATAAGAGATCGCTTCTCGACCATGTTTACGGTCGATAAAGTTATCTACCATGCCCGATTGCAAAGGACCCGGACGGAAGAGTGCTACCAATGCGATAATGTCTTCGAAACAGTCTGGCTGAAGTCGTTTGATCAGCTCTTTCATGCCTCGAGATTCAAGCTGGAATACTGCTGTCGTTTCAGAGTTTTGCAACAAACGGAAAGAGGCAGGGTCTTCTAACGGTATGGATTCAATTTGAACCGGTTCTTTCCCTTCTCGCTCTAGGCGTGGGTTAATCAGTCCTAACGCCCAGTCAATAATGGTTAAGGTACGTAAACCCAAGAAGTCAAACTTAACTAGGCCAGCGGTCTCAACATCGTTTTTATCAAATTGAGTAACCGGAAAGTGACCTTCAGCGTCTGCATAAATTGGCGCAAAATCGGTAATTGTTGTAGGTGAAATTACAACACCACCAGCGTGTTTACCGGCGTTTCGCGTACAGCCTTCCAAAATATGACACATGTCGATGAGTTCTTTAACTTCCTCATCGGCCTCATACAATTCAGGTAGTGCAGGTTCAGCTTTAAACGCTTTATCTAGCGTCATGCCTGGATCGGGCGGGATCAGCTTTGAAATACGATCAACAAAACCAAATGGGTGGCCCAATACGCGGCCAACGTCACGGATTACCGCTTTTGCCGCCATGGTACCAAACGTGATGATCTGAGATACCGCGTCGCGACCGTACATTTCCGCAACGTGGTCAATAACCTGGTCACGTTTATCCATACAGAAATCGACGTCGAAATCGGGCATCGAAACACGTTCTGGGTTCAAGAAACGTTCGAACAGCAAGTCGTATTCTAGTGGATCCAGATCGGTGATTTTTAGTGCGTAAGCCACCAAAGAACCAGCACCGGAACCACGTCCAGGACCGACAGGAATTCCATTATCTTTTGACCACTGGATGAACTCCATTACGATCAAGAAGTAACCAGGAAATCCCATTTGGTTGATAACATCTAGCTCTATCTGAAGACGTTCATCATATTCAGGGCGGCGACGTTTTCTCTCTTCCTCATCTGGAAATAGGAACTCTAAACGCTCTTCCAACCCCTCTCGGGATTTCATGACTAGGAACTCAGTCTCTTTCATCCCTTCGGTTGGGAAGGCTGGTAGGAAGTACTCCCCTAAGCGCACAGTCACGTTACAACGCTTCGCTATCTCGACACTGTTTTCTAACGCTTCAGGAATATCAGCAAACAGCTCGCACATTTCTTCTTCTGTACGAAGATATTGCTGCGGACTGTAGTTTTTTGGCCTGCGCGGATCTTCTAATGTGTAACCATCGTGAATCGCTACGCGTATTTCATGAGCATCAAATAGGTCTGGACTCAGGAATACAACTTCATTGGTCGCCACTACTGGCAAGTCTTGCTGCTCTGCCAATTCAACCGCAAAGTGAAGATAAGTTTCTTCATCTGGACGACCGGTACGAAGTAGCTCAAGATAAAAGCGATCTGGAAAATGCTGTTTATAGAAATCAACACACCCTTGCACTATTTGACGGTTGCCTTTCAAAAGGCCGCGACCAATTTCCCCGCTTTTACCGCCGGATAATACAATCAGGCCTTCAGACATTTCAGCCAACCAGGCTTTGTCAATCACTGGGTGGTGTTGGACATGTCCACGTAAGTACGCTTTTGATATCAATAACGTCAGGTTCTTATAACCTACATTATCCGCCGCAAGCAAAGTCACTTGTGTCAGCTCTTCACCAAACTCGTCCGACTGCATTTTAAAGTCAGCACCAATGATCGGTTTAACACCACTGCCATGCGCCGTACCGTAAAACTTCACCAAACCACATAGGTTGGTAAAGTCGGTCAACGCCATTGCGGGCATACCGAGCTCAGCAACTTTCTTTACGATTGGCGGAACTTTGTTGAGGCCATCCACCATCGAGAAGTCACTATGAACACGCAGGTGGATGAATTTGGGATCTGACATTAACAGGTACCGTGTAACTCTATTTTGTTGGGGATTCTAACCTAAAGAGGTTGGGTTTATAACACCAATTAGATCGTTTGATTATTCTATGCCTAACGCTTTTTTTACTGGCTTGAAACTCTTGCGGTGTTCACTGATCACTCCGTGTTGCTCAATCGCTTCAAAGTGCACTTTAGTTGGGTAACCTTTGTGCTTCGCGAAGCCAAATTGTGGATGAAGTTTATCCAACTCTTCCATCTCTTGGTCACGCACGACTTTGGCAATAATTGAAGCCGCACTGATTTCAGCAACACGTAGATCGCCTTTTACTACAGCTTGAGCATCCATTGGCAGCTCCGGACACCGGTTACCATCAATCAACACCAAATCAGGTTGAACCTGTAACCCCGCCACTGCACGCTGCATCGCAACCATAGTCGCCTGTAAAATATTCAGTTGATCGATTTCTTCAGGAGAACAACGCCCGACCGCCCACGCCAATGCTTTTTCTTTGATTTCAGGAAGCAGCGCCATGCGTTTCTTTTCGGTCAATTTTTTCGAATCGTTCAACCCTTCAATAGGATTGTTAGGATCAAGGATAACCGCAGCGGTGACGACGTCTCCTACCAAAGGGCCACGTCCGACCTCGTCGACTCCGGCCACAAGCTGATAACCTTGCGGATATTCAAACGGAGGGAGTTCAACTTTGGTTTTGGTCGCTTTTGGTTTAACAGCCATGATAAATCTCTATTTCTCAATCAGTTTTAGAACCGCGTTTGCGGCTTGTTGGTCCGCATCTTTACGAATCCAATGATGCATTTCCGTAAACTTATCTAACATCGGTTTATTGTCGCTTTCCAATAAGCGAGAAACCTCAGTAAACAAATTGTCTGGTGTGCACTCATCTTGTAGATATTCTTTGACGAGCTCATCATCCGCCAAGATATTCGGCAATGACACATACTTCGTTTTCAATAGACGTTTAGCTAAAAAAGCAGTAAATGCATTCACACGATAACCCACCACCATTGGACGCTTGAGAAGCATACACTCCAACGCTACGGTACCGGAGGCCAACATCACGGCATCGGATGCGGTGATGACGTTGCGTGCGGTGTCATCAACTAACTTGAAGTCCAACTCTGGCGCTAGCTCTTTCCATGCTTGTTCAAACTGCTCACGGCGTTTTTGATTAACAAGCGCGACAACAAACCCCAGTTCTGGAAATTTGTTATGGAGTAACTTGCAGGTTTCAATAAATGGCTCTGAGAGCATTTTTAACTCGCTACCACGACTGCCTGGCAGGACAGCAAGCCACTTTTTATCTTGTTCTAAACCAAGCAACTCACGTGCAGGCGCTTGTTCTGATTCTAGTGGGATGGCATCAGCCAAGGTATGACCAATGAACTCGCAAGGTACATTAAATTTGTCGTAGAACGCTTTCTCAAACGGAAGAAATGCTAGCACCAAGTTCGTTGCCGCTTCTATTTTAAAGATGCGCTTCTGACGCCAAGCCCAAACAGACGGACTCACGTAATGAACGGTTTTAATGCCCGCTTGCTTGAGGTCAAGCTCCAGGCGTAAGTTGAAGTCAGGAGCATCGATCCCGATGAAAACATCAGGCGGATTCTGAGTAAAATACTGAACGAGCTCAGCTTTCACTTTAAGAAGTCTCGGTAAGCGGCCTAAAACCTCGACTAATCCCATCACCGCAAGCTCTTCCATATCAAACAGAGACTCGCAACCTTGGGCTATCATTTTCGGACCACCAATGCCTACGAACTCTGCGTCTGGATATTGTTGCTTTACTGCTTTGATAAAGCCTTCACCTAGCGTATCGCCAGACAATTCTCCGGCAATGATGCCAATACGTAATGGTCTTTCCATATCTACTTCGCTATTTTTCCTGTGCGCTATGGATAACGGTTTGCCTTATCCATAAAACACAAAAAGATCGTAACCTCAAATTTGGTCACGATCTTTTTATTTATTGGTTCATTCGCCAATTAACGAATAATGCCACGTTCCGTCGTTTCCAGAATATCTGAGAAACGCTTCACAGCCGGCCACTCTTGAGCCATTTCAGCCAGAATAGGCTTCACTTCTTCTAGCGTCTTACCTGAACGGTAGATTTCTTTATACGCTTTTTGTAGCGCACGAATCTCTGGTTTCTCAAAGCCATTACGCTTCAAGCCAACAAGGTTCAAGCCGAATGGAGTAGCGTGGTTACCTTGCGCGAGTACATAAGCTGGGACATCTTGCACCACAGCTGAACAGCCGCCAATGTATGCGTAAGCGCCCACTGTACAAAACGGATGAATCGCAGACAGTGCCATCACACCGGCATAATCATCAACAGTAACGTGACCACCAAGAATCGAGTTATTACCGATATGAGTGTGGTTACCAATAACAACATCATGCGCAACGTGTGCATTCACACACAATAAGTTGTCATCACCAATGATCGTGGTTGCTTTGTCTTGCACTGTGCCGCGGTGAACTTGGACCGCTTCACGAATGACGTTACGGTCACCGATAACCACAGTTGTGTCTTCACCACCGTATTTTTTGTCTTGGTTTTCTTCACCAATGACAGCATGTGGGAAAATACGGTTATCTTTGCCAATAGTTGTGTGACCTTTGATCACAACGTGAGACATCACTTCTGTGCCTTCACCAATTTCAACCGTAGAGGTGATGTACGTAAAAGGACCTACTGTTACGTTAGCACCAATTTTGGCGCCCTCTTCTACCACCGCTGCCGGGTGGATTTTAGCGGTTTCATGAATCATATTAAAACTCTCGACGAGCACACTTCAGTTCTGCAGAACATACCACTTCACCGTCAACTTTTGCTACACCGCTAAATGCAGCAATGCCGCGACGTTCTTTCAGAAATTCTACCTCAATAACCAATTGGTCGCCCGGAACCACTGGTTTACGGAATTTCGCGCCGTCTACGCTTGCAAAGTAGTACAGTTCATTTTCTGTTGGTGCACCAAATGATTTAAATGCAAGTAAGCCTGTTGCCTGAGCCATTGCTTCTAAAATCAAAACACCTGGGAATACTGGTAGTTGAGGAAAGTGACCTGTGAACTGAGGTTCGTTAACCGACACGTTTTTAATCGCGTGAAGGTACTTCTCTTCTTGGAAGTCTATCACTCGGTCGATCAATAAGAATGGGTAGCGATGAGGTAGTAGCTCTTGAATTTCAGAGATGTTCATCGTTTTCTTTTCAGTAGTCAAAGTCGTCTTCCTATATCAATTTTTTGCCGCCAAGATGGCAAACGTGGCAACAGGTCGTAAAGCCGAATCGCTTTGCAATATACTAGCAAAATACGCACCATCTTGGAGTTAAATCTACTTAGAGCGCGTCATTATAGAAGAAAAAGACCCGCATTTCGCGAGTCTTCTTACAGAATATGGAACTAGAGCTTGTTAGCCTTCGTATTAAATACAGAGCGAAAGATAACTTGTTCTAAATTTCTTCTTTCTGTTCCAGCTGTTTTTCAACCGCTTTTAGGCGCTTATTCATCTCATCAATACGGTGAACTCGAGTCGCGGTCTTACGCCACTCTCTGTTCGTTTGTAGTGGGATACCTGATGAGTAAAGGCCTTTTTCTTCGATACTGCGCATTACCATGCCCATACCTGTAATAGCCACACCATCTGCGATAGTGATATGGCCATTCAGAACAGACGCGCCGCCAATCTGGCAGTACTTACCAATTTTTGTACTGCCCGCGACAATAGTACCACCAGGCATCACGGTACCATATCCGATCTGCACGTTGTGCGCGATTTGAAGTTGGTTATCCAGAATGACATTGTCTTCAATGATAGTATCTTCGAGTGCACCGCGGTCAATCGTAGTACAAGCACCAATCTCAACGCGGTTACCGATACGCACTGAACCAAGCTGAGGAATTTTGATCCACTCGCCTTTGTCATTCGCATAACCGAAGCCATCAGAGCCAATGACGGTACCCGATTGAACGAGACAGTCATCACCCAATGACACTTCATGATAGATAGTGACATTAGCCCAAAGCTTGGTGTTATTCCCTAGCTTGGCGTTCTTACCGATAAAACAACCAGCGCCAACGCTTACGTTATCGCCGAGTTCTACGCCCGTTTCAATCACAGCGTTAGCGCCGATTGTAACGTTCTCACCCATCTTAACGTCAGCGGCAATCACAGCACTTGGTGCAATATCGTTTGCCGGCTTTGGTGTGGTATCCATCGCTTGAACCACACGAGCAAATGCGACATAAGGGTCTGAAACCACTAACGCATTTCCAACGCATTGATCTTTATGCTCAGCCTTTACCATAACAACGGTAGCTTGGCACTCAGAAAGGTGTTTTGCGTATTTTGGGTTAGACAAGAAGGTTACGTCACCTTCTTGTGCTTTATCCATTGGGGCAACACGGCTTACAACGAGAGACTCGTCACCAAACAGCTCACCCCCGGTAATTGTCGCCAATTCGGCTAATGTTAATGTCTTCATAACTTCTTATTTTAGAGCTTTAATTACGTCTTCAGAGATATTGTATTCTGGCTTGCCGTACTGCAAAGCAGAGATGTCAATCACAAGATCGTAACCATTTTTGTCTGCGACTTTCTTAACTGCATCTTGAATCGTTTTGAAAAGCTTCGCTTTTTCTTCAGCTTCACGACGCGCACTTGCTTTTTCAAGTGCTTGTGCTTTCACTTTGTACTCGCTGTCTAGCTTCGCGATATCGATACGTAGCTTTTCAACTTCGTCTTGACCCAAAAGCTCGCCGTCACGTTGTAGCTTCTCAATCTTTGTTTTAGCTTGTGCTTGGATTGACTTCAGTTCATCAGCTTTGCTTTTGAAGTCTTTCTGCATTTTTTGTAGTACAACTTCACGTTGAGGAAGAGCTTGAAAAACTTGAGCTGTATTTACGTAAGCAATTTTCTGTGCAGCTTCTGCCGCATTTGCAAACATTGAAGAGCTCAGTACAAGAAGGCCAATCCCAGCCGCTTTGATCATTTTATTCAAAATATTTTCCTCTTTAGAAAGTTCTACCGATAGTGAATGTGAAGAACTCTTCATCATCGCCATCAAATTTCTTAATTGGTTTCGCTAGTGAGAATACTAGTGGCCCCATTGGAGACATCCACTGCAACGCCGCACCGTAAGAAGAGCGGTAGTTGGTTGGATCTGAGTAATCGTAGTAGTAGTTAGCACCCGAAATGTTGCTATTTTCTCGATAATCAAACTCGGTATCCCAAACACTTGCCATATCAAAGAAGATACTGGTACGAATTTGGTTTTGTACTTCCTCTGATGCGAACGGCGTTGGAACGATCAACTCAATACTTGCTAATGCGACTGCGTTACCACCCACTGAATCATCTGTCGCAATATCTGTACCATTGTTAGAGCCGGATGTATCGCGGTAAACCGCTTTAGGGCCAACAGAGTTTGAGCCAAAGCCACGAAGCGATGTAAAGCCACCGGCGTAGTAGTTTTCGTAGAATGGGAACAAGTTATCGTTACCATCCGTTTGACCGTAACCATTACCGTAACCTAAGCGGCCACGGAACAAGAGGGTAAACTCGTGCTTTTTAGTCAATGGCACATACTGGCGAACATCGTACTGCATTTTGAAGTATTGAACGTCAGAGCCAGGTACGGTCATTTTATAGAATGCACGCTGATGGTTACCTGCCGTAGGGAAATAGCCACGGTTTAAGTTATTACGTGTCCAAGAGATATTGAAGTCGAAGTCGTTCGTATTCAATGCCCCACTTGAATCTATATTATCTTTTTGCGCTTCTAAGAACTGCTCTACCTGCAAGTAAGGCGATAAGTTACCGATCTTGTTGTGCGTATAACCGACACCGAATTCAAAACGGTTCAACTCATCGAATGGGAAGCCCCACGTTAAGCTCGCGCCATAGCTTTCGTTGGTATAGTCAACGATATTGGCTTCTTTAGCTTCAAATTCGTTATAGAAAACCTTACCACCTAAGCTTACACCGTCTAAGTTCCAGTACGGATCACGGTAATCTAGACTGATGTTTTTCTGGTAGTCATTCATCATCGCGTTGATACCAACACGGTTACCGCTACCAATAAAGTTATCTTGTTGCAGGCCAACCTGGAAGCTCACACCCGATTCTGTACCGTAGCCAACACCGAAGTTAACGCTACCAGAGTTCGCTTCTTTGACAGAGTAAACTAGGTCAACTTGATCATCACTACCAGGAACTCGAACCGTCTGTACTTCAACATTTTCAAAGTAGCCCAAACGATTTAGACGAGTTTTACCCGTTTCAATCGATTTCGAGTTCAACCAACTGCCTTCCATCTGACGCATTTCACGACGAAGGACTTCATCTTTGGTTGAGTTATTACCCGTGAAGCGAATATCACGAACATAAATTCGGTTACCCGGGTCTACGTTAACGACCAAAGAAACTTCTTGATTCTCGTCGTCAAACTCTGGAATGGTATTCACTTGAGGATAAGCATAACCGGACTCACCAAGCACACGCTTAATCCCTTCTTCCATTGAAGTAACCAACGAGCCGTTGTATGTCTCATTGTCTTCAAATGGCACAAGTCTTTCGAACGTCGCTTCCTCGCCAATCAAATCACCACGGAACTTCACGTCCTTAACGGTGTAAACCTCGCCCTCTTCTAGACCAAGAGTAATGTATACCCCTTTCTTGTCAGGAGAGATTGCAACTTGTGTCGAATCAACGTTAAATTTTAAGTAACCACGATCCAGGTAGAATGATTTGAGTGCTTCAATATCGCCTGCAAGAACTTGCTTTTGATACTTTTCATCAGAAAGGAAATTCCACCACGGCACATCAACATTTAAGTTAAAGCGCGAAAGCAGTTCTTCATCACTGAACACTTCATTACCGATAAAGTTGATTTGCTGAATTTTTGCCGACACACCTTCAGTAAAGACAAACTTAAGATCAGAACGATTACGTGGTAGTGGAGTCACCACCGCTTTTACTGTTGCGTTGTATTTACCTACGCTGTAGTAAAAGTCTTCTAAGCCTTTTTCAATGTTGCTTAGCGTGGTGCGGTCAAGCGCTTCACCTTCACGAACGCCAGACGCGTTCAGGTTTTCTTGTAGCTGCTCGTCCTTGATTGCTTTGTTACCTGAAAAAGAGATGCTTGCAATGGTAGGACGTTCTTTGACTTGAACCATCAGAACACCACCGTCACGCAACACTTTCACATCTTCAAAGTTACCAGATGCATACAGGGCGCGGATAATTTCTGCAACATCGCCTTGGCCAATGGTATCACCGACACGTACAGGCATTTTCAACAATGCAGCACCCAGTGCTACACGTTGCAATCCATCGATTTCAATATCTTGAACTACGAAGTTCTCTGCTCCATTTGCAGATACACTGGTCGCCAGTAAACTTGCAAATAGAATTCGCTTAATCGCCATACTTGTTCTAATTATTCCTTGCTACTGCTTTTGTCTCTGAACTATCACAGACGAGTAAAATCATTAAATAGCGCTAACGCCATGAGCGAGAAGATAATCGCACCACCAATTCTAAAGCCCATTTCCTGCACTTTCTCAGGAACAGGACGTCGAATGACTGCTTCAATTGCAAAAAACAACAAATGACCGCCATCCAACATTGGTAAAGGAACGAGGTTAATAATACCTAGGTTAACACTAATTAGAGCGAGAAAACCTAAAAAGTAGACCAAACCATAATCTGCTGTCGCGCCTGCGCCTTTGGCTATTGATATTGGTCCACTCAGATTATTCAGACCAACGTCTCCAACAATCAGCTTCTTAAGCATGCTGATTGTCAAACCAATGACTTGGCCAGTTTTGTCTACTGCTTTACCTATTGACTCGAATACACCAAACTGAAGATCGAAGCGATAACTTTCTGGCCATTCTGCGACTTTAGGTGCAATACCTGCAAAACCAACGACTTCTTTGTTAGCTAGCTCACGGCTACCGGGCGTCAGCGTCAATGTTTGCTCATAACCCTGACGTAACACCGTCAATTCAAGCGGTGTATCAGGATTAGAACGAACCGCTTCAACCACTTGCTTCCATTCGGTTACGCGTTGTTGACCAATTGCGACAACCTCATCACCTGGAAGCACACCGGCTTTTTCCGCCGCTCCACCTTGCGAGACCTGCTCGATAACTCGATACACCTCCGGTGTATACGGAGCAAAACCTAACGACTGCATCGCTGACTGAGTTTCTGGGTCGAACTTCCACTCACGTAAATCGAGCGTTTTCGTTACTTCTGAACCAACTTCATTCGCTGACGTTAGTGTTACCGTCATCAAATCATCGCCAATATGAGAAATCAATCCCATATTTACTGATTCCCAATCCGGAGTTTTGATACCAGATATCGATTTAAGTTCCATTCCAGATTCAATTCCAGCTTCCGCAACAATCGAATTGGGCGTAACTTCACCAATTACAGGCTTAACAGCCGGGATACCAATTAGAAATACCAGCCAATAGGCAAAAATTGCGAAAAGAAAATTAAAGATGGGGCCAGCCGCAACAATAGAGGTTCGCTTCCATAACGGCTTCTTATCAAACGCTAGGTGCTTCTCATGTTCCGGCACCTCATCGACACGGCTATCAACCATTTTCACATAGCCGCCGAGAGGGATCATTGAGATGCTGTACTCCGTTCCGTCTTTGCCTACTTTACTCCAAATAGACTTGCCGAAACCGATTGAAAACTTTTCAACTTTAACGCCGCAACGGCGAGCAACCCAAAAATGCCCAAATTCGTGCACGGCAACAAGAATGCCCAGTGCGACGATAAAAGAAATGAGATTCCACAATATACCAGTCATCAGCTACGCTCGCGTATGGTTTCTAGGGCAATAGTTCGTGCCATTCTATCTAGCTCGAGCAAGCTTTCCAAGCTATTCGCATTCTCAGCTTTGCAGCTTGCGTTGATTTTATTCAACACAGACTCATTGATGCGAGCAATATCGGTAAAACCTAGTCTGTTATTTAAAAATGCATCAACAGCGACTTCATTAGCTGCGTTCAATGCTGTTGTTGCGTGTTGACCTTCATAACAGGCATCAATTGCGAGTTTTAAACATGGGTAACGAGCAAAATCAGGCTGCAAAAACGTCAGCTCACCAACTTTCGTGAAGTCTAGCGGCTTAACCCCAGCTTCCACTCTTGACGGGTATGACATGGTGAGCGCAATTGGCGTCGCCATATCCGCTTCTCCCATTTGTGCCAAGACCGAACCATCACGATACTGAACCATAGAATGAATTACCGATTGAGGATGAATAACCACCTTCAGTTGTTCGCGAGCAGCATTAAATAGCCACTTAGCTTCGATATACTCAAGGCCTTTATTCATCATCGTGGCAGAGTCAACAGAAATTTTTGGCCCCATCGACCAGTTTGGATGAGCAATCGCCTGAGCGGGTGTCACCTGTTCCAGTTCTGCGATGTCAGTGTAACGGAAAGGACCACCAGATCCAGTCAACAAAATATGAGAAATGCCATGTTCTTGTAAATTGCAACGACCTAGATTGGTTTGTACTTGCTGTGGTAAACATTGGAAAATGGCGTTGTGTTCACTGTCGACGGGAAGTAGCTCTGCGCCAAATTCTTCTACAGCATCAATAAATAGCTGGCCTGACATTACAAGTGCTTCTTTATTTGCCAACAAGACTCGCTTACCTGCTTTCACGGCAGCCATGGTAGGCAATAAGCCAGCTGCTCCTACAATAGCAGCCATTACACTGTCGACCTCGTCCAGCGAAGCAATATGGCATAGCGCATCAACACCACCTAGCACTTCGGTACCTGGCGAAACCGAGTGTAGCTCAGCTTGAAGTTGAGACGCCGCAGCTTTATCTGCCATGACCGCATACTTAGGTTGCCACTGACGACATAGACCGATCATCTTTTCAACGTTAGTGCTTGCCGCTAAGGCAACGACAGAAAACAGATCTGGGTTTTGTTCGACCACTTTAAGCGTGCTTGCACCAATTGATCCAGTAGCACCAAGAATCGTTAACTTTTGCATGTTGTAAGACCGTTAGAAAGCTCAGGAGCGACGACGCCGCTCCTGATAAATTAGAATACGTAGTAAAGAAGAGCAAAAACTGGGAATGCTGCGGTTAGGCTGTCGATACGATCTAGCACACCACCGTGCCCTGGGATAATGTTACTGCTGTCTTTAATGCCTGAGACACGTTTGAACATACTTTCAACCAGATCACCAAGCACTGAAATAACGACAGTAACCAGCGTAATCAGCACCATATGGACAGGGCTAGTGAACTGGATATCGAACCAATCAGCAAATGCCCACGCTACGATTAATGCCGTGATAATGCCACCAATTAGCCCTTCAATGGTTTTATTGGGGCTTACATGAGGAGCCATCTTACGTTTGCCTAAGCTTTTGCCTGCAAAGTAGGCGCCGCTATCTGCAGCCCATACCAAGAAACAAACGTACAACACAAGCTTTGCGCCGTGGTATGGATCTACAGTGATGTCATACGCTCTGAGAATAATCACACTCCAAAGGAATGGGATTAATGTCAGAAAACCAAATACATGACGTAAAACAAAATTACTTTGCCAAGATTTCGTCGTTTTGGGGTAAGTAATCGCCATTAAGCTAGCAATAATCCACCAAACAAAACCAATACCCAAGACGACATAATGAGGTGTCGTTAAGTGATTGAGGCTATATGCATCAGGCGAGATGTATAGAAAACTAAGTCCGGTAATAATGATTGCCGGCACAAGGGCAGCAATGCGAGAGTTGCTTCCTGTAAACTGAGTCCACTCCCAAAAACCTAATAGCGTTATTGCAGTTAAAGCGGCAATAAAGCCCATTAGCGGTAATTTAAAAATGCCTAAAATAACCAGGGGAGCTAAAATTAGTGCTGTTATTATTCTCTGTTTCAAACTAACTAGTCCTTATTGAGCTGCCATCAATGCCTTTATTTGTTCACCTGTACAGCCAAAACGACGTTCTCGGTTGATAAACCAAGTTACAGCTTCTACCAAACTGTCTTCATCGAATTCTGGCCAGTACTCTGGTGTAAAGTACATTTCTGCATAAGCCATTTGCCACAACATAAAGTTGCTGATGCGGCACTCTCCACTGGTGCGAATTAAAAGATCCACTTCCGGTAGGTCTGCCATGGTCAAATGCTCAGTGATTAGCTGCTCATTGATATCCTCTACACGAATTTCACCGTTACGTGCTTTTAGCGCTAACGTTTTAGCAGCTTCTGTGATGTCCCATTTACCGCCATAGTTGGCTGCAATGTTGATCACCATACCCGTGTTATCTGCCGTTAGGTTTTCTGCTTCTACAATTTTCTTTTGTAGACGCTCACTAAATCGACTGGTATCGCCGATCACGCGCAACCGTAAGTTATTTTTGTGTAGTTTTTTTACTTCACTAGACAGGACCGTGATAAACAGTTCCATCAAAAGACCCACTTCTTCCTCCGGACGACGCCAGTTTTCACTACTAAAAGCAAACAGCGTCATGGCTCTAATGCCTAGTTTTGAAGCAGCAGCCACGGTCTTACGAACGGCACTAACGCCTTTTTTATGACCAAATACGCGAGGTTTTCCTTTGGACTTAGCCCAACGGCCATTACCGTCCATAATGATGGCAATATGCTTAGGAAGGGAATCAGAGAAGGCTTGAGAATTTTGCATAGGGAGTTAATTGAGTTCCATCAGTTGGATAGACTAACATAAAAAAACGCTGAGCTGTGAGCACAGCGTTTTCCAACAGTGATGTGTGTGGGAGTATTAAACTTCCATCAACTCTTTTTCTTTTGCAGCAAGAACTTCATCGATCTTCTTAACTGCAACGTCAGTTAGCTTTTGAATTTCGTCTTGTGCTTTACGGTCTTCATCTTCAGAGATTTCTTTATCTTTTAGAAGCGCTTTAAGATCGTTGTTTGCGTCACGACGGATGTTACGAACAGCAACACGACCACCTTCAGCTTCACCACGGACGATCTTAACTAGGTCTTTACGACGTTCTTCCGTTAGCGGTGGAAGTGGAACGCGGATGATAGTGCCAGCTGACATAGGGTTTAGACCAAGGTCAGACGTCATGATCGCTTTTTCTACTTTCGGCGTCAGCTCTTTATCAAAAACCGTGATTGCAAGTGTACGTGCATCTTCAGCAATAACGTTTGCTACTTGGTTTAGAGGTGTTGCTGCACCGTAGTATTCTACAGAAATACCAGATAGTAGGCTTGGGTGTGCACGACCTGTACGAATTTTAGAAAGGTTGTTCTTAAGCGCTTCAACGCTTTTATCCATGCGCTCTTGCGCGTCTTTTTTGATTTCGTTAATCACAGTTTCACCTTAAAAATGTCATCTTTCCTGAAGAAAGCCTAAAACGGTTGAGCAAAGCAAGCACCACCCTAACGCTTTGGAGTGGCACCTTAAGCCAAGCTTATTCGTTGATGAGCGTGCCTTCTGCTTCGCCCATAACCACGCGACGTAGTGCGCCTGGCTTGTTCATATTAAATACGCGGATTGGCATTTTGTGGTCACGAGCTAGCGTAAACGCCGCCAAGTCCATAACTTTCAGCTCTTTATCCAGAACTTCCGCATAAGATAGCTTATCATACAGCTCTGCGTCTGGGTTTGCTACAGGGTCAGCAGTAAATACACCATCAACTTTCGTCGCTTTTAGTACGACATCCGCTTCAATTTCGATACCACGTAAACAAGCAGCAGAATCCGTTGTAAAGAACGGGTTACCAGTACCAGCAGAGAAGATGACAACTCGGCCTTGGCGAAGCTCACGGATCGCATCAGCCCAATTATAGTCGTCACATACGCCTTTTAGAGGGATTGCAGACATAACGCGCGCATTTACGTATGCACGGTGAAGAGCATCACGCATCGCTAGGCCATTCATTACTGTAGCAAGCATACCCATGTGGTCACCAACTACGCGGTTCATACCAGCTTCAGCTAGGCCTGCACCACGGAACAAGTTACCGCCACCGATAACTACACCAACCTGAACACCCAGTTCAACCAGTTCTTTAACTTCTTGTGCCATACGATCAAGGACCGCAGGATCAATACCAAAACCGTCTTCACCTTGAAGAGCTTCACCACTCAGTTTTAATAGAATACGTTGATACGCTGGTTTAGGGTTCGTAGTCATGGAGTTTACCTTCCAAAGAGAGTTGTTGATTAACAGTCATGAATAGACACAACTTCAGTTATGGCTATTCATCACGGCTAATCGTTCACTGCTCATAAAAAGACCGCAGCCTTGGCTACGGTCTAATCTTTATACAGTCTCTAAGGATTAACCTTTTTGAGCTGCTGCAACTTCTTCAGCGAAGCTCATTTCTTCTTTCTTCTCGATACCTTCACCTACTTCTAGGCGAACGAACGTAGAAACTGAAGCGCCTTTTTCTTTCAGCATTTCGCCTACAGTTTTCTTAGGCTCCATGATGAAAGCTTGACCTGTTAGAGAGATCTCGCCAGTGAATTTCTTCATGCGGCCAACAACCATCTTCTCAGCGATTTCAGCAGGCTTGCCTTCGTTCATTGCGATTTCAACTTGAACCGCTTTCTCTTTTTCTACTACGTCAGCTGGTACGTCTTCTGGGTTAACGAACTCTGGCTTAGAAGCAGCAACGTGCATTGCAACGTGCTTAAGAGTTTCTGCGTCGCCTTCACCAGCAACAACAACACCGATTTTCTCACCGTGACGGTAAGAAGCGATTGCATTGCCTTGAACGTATTCTACGCGACGGATAGTGATGTTTTCACCGATTTTAGCTACTAGAGCTACACGTGCGTCTTCGAATTGTGCTTGTAGTTCTTCAACAGAAGCTTTTGAAGCTAGAGCTGCAGCTGCAACTTCTTCTGCGAATGCAGTGAAGTTACCGTCTTTGGCAACGAAGTCAGTTTGGCAGTTAACTTCAAGAAGAACAGCAACGCCGTTTTCTTCTTTGATGATGATTGCGCCTTCAGCTGCAACGTTACCAGCTTTCTTAGCTGCTTTCGCTGCGCCAGATTTACGCATGTTTTCAATTGCTAGTTCGATGTCAGCGTTTGCTTCTACAAGCGCTTTCTTACATTCCATCATGCCAGCGCCAGTACGCTCGCGAAGTTCTTTAACTAGAGCAGCAGTTACAGTTGCCATTCTGTCTTCCTCGTTTGATTCGAAATAAGGTAAAAAACAGGGGCCTAACATTGTCGGCCCCCATTGCTAACTATAACTTAGTTTATGCTACACAAAGGTTTCACATAGACCAAGTGTGACACAGAGCCGCTATTATTCAGCTTCTACGAAACCGTCTTTTTCAGCAACTGCAGCTACGTCTTTGTTACGACCTTCAGATACTGCTGAAGCAGCAGCGTTCAGGTATAGCTGTACAGCGCGGATCGCGTCGTCGTTACCTGGGATTACGTAGTCAACGCCGTCTGGGTTAGAGTTAGTATCTACCACAGCGTATACTGGAATACCTAGGTTGTTAGCTTCTTTAATTGCAATGTGTTCGTGATCAGCGTCGATTACGAATAGAGCGTCTGGTAGGCCGCCCATGTCTTTGATACCACCAAGAGATTTCTCTAGCTTCTCCATTTCGCGAGTACGCATTAGAGCTTCTTTCTTAGTTAGTTTGTCAAAAGTACCGTCTTGAGATTGAGTCTCTAGTTCTTTTAGACGCTTGATAGACTGACGAACTGTTTTGTAGTTTGTAAGCATACCGCCTAACCAGCGGTTGTTTACGTAAAACTGGTTGCTTGCGATTGCAGCTTCTTTAACAGCTTCAGATGCAGCGCGCTTAGTACCTACGAATAGAACCTTACCTTTCTTCTCGCCAACTTTAGCTAGTTCAGCTAGAGCGTCGTTGAACATTGGTACAGTTTTTTCTAGGTTGATGATATGAACTTTGTTACGAGCGCCAAAGATGAATGGCTTCATTTTTGGGTTCCAGTAACGAGTCTGGTGACCGAAGTGAACACCAGCTTTTAGCATATCGCGCATTGATACAGTTGCCATTTTAAAATCCTCTATGGGGTTAGGCCTCCACATTCCCCATAACTCCGACCAAGCTTCTGCTCAGCACCCCGGAATATGTGACGGAATGTGTGTGATTTAAAGATAAAAGGTTATTCGGATGAAGCTTGCTTCGCCGCTTAACTTTGCTAAACGAAGAGAACAGTCCTCTATTCCGGCGCGCTTTATACCATATTTTAGCTCACTGTGGCTAGTAAAAATTATTTCTTCACCGAGCCACTTTCTCCTATTTATAAGCAAAACTTTAAACATATGATCGAATTAAGAATGATGCATATTCCTATCTAACTTGGGTTAACGCCCCGATGTCTGATAGAATGCGGCCATTCGCACGTTTACGTGCTTAGGAATAAGTAGAGAAAGCCAATGTCAATCAAGATTAAAACTGCTGAAGAAATAGAACGCATGCGCATTGCGGGCAAGCTAGCCGCAGAGATTCTAGAAATGATCGAACCACACATCAAAGTTGGTGTGACGACAGAAGAGTTAAACAAAATCTGTCATGAGTACGCTCTAGAAAAAGGCGCATACTCTGCTCCGCTTGATTACCATGGTTTCCCTAAGTCGATCTGTACTTCAATCAACCATATCGTATGCCACGGTATTCCAGCGGAAAAAGACGAAATCGGTAGCAACGGCCAAATGAAGCCGGCGGTACTAAAAGATGGTGACATCTTAAACGTTGATATTACCGTAATCGTTCCAAATGATGAGAATGCCGATCTGAGCGTGCGTCCTCAGGGTTACCATGGTGACACTTCTAAGATGTTCCTAGTCGGTGATGTTTCGCCTGCAAACAAACGTCTGTGCATGGTAGCTCAAGAAGCACTGTACGTTGGTATGCGTACCGTTAAGCCAGGTTCAACGGTTGGTGACATCGGTACAGCTATCGAGAAGTACATCAAAGAGAATAACAAGAACAATCCTCGCAACAAGTTTTCTATTGTGAAAGACTTCTGTGGCCACGGTATCGGCGATGAGTTCCATGAAGAACCACAAGTGGTTCATTACAAGAACAAAGACCGCCGCGTATTAAAAGAAGGCATGTGCTTTACTATTGAGCCGATGATTAACGCAGGTAAATTTGGTTGCTCTGTTGATGCACAAGATGACTGGACTGTTTACACGGGCGACGGCAAGAACTCTGCGCAATGGGAACATACCATTGTTGTAACAAAAGAAGGTTGTGAAGTACTGACGCTTCGTAGCGACGATACGATTCCTCGCCTAATGAAAAACGCGTAAAGCTGACGACCACTCGTTGTTTACTATATCCCTGCTTCGGCGGGGATATTTTTTATCTGCCGCAAATTTGTTAGATTGTTATTAGATTAGCTTGCACGGATGGCAAATATGACACTTCAGTCCCCTCTTACCTTTTCCGATGAACAAATCAATATCGGTGAACTCAAACAAGAATTAGAGAAGTTTAGCTCTAATCAAAACCAAGAGTTTCTCAATCATCATCCGGTAACAAGCTTGGTTTTAGCCAGAGCTGAATATATGGATCTGCTTCTCAATCGTTTGTGGCAACATTTTGGTTTCAAGGATATTTACAACATTTCCCTAGTTGCCGTTGGTGGCTACGGACGAGGCGAGCTGCATCCGCTCTCCGATATCGATATTTTGATTCTGTCGAACAATAAACTGCCAACCGCGTTAGAAGCAAAAATCAGCGAATTCATTACGCTGTTGTGGGATTTAAAACTCGAGGTCGGACACGCTGTTCGCACCGTTACTGAATGTGCTGAAATTGGTAAAGCCGATCTAACGGTCGCGACAAACCTGCAAGAAGCGCGACTGCTGTGTGGAAGCGAGGACACCTTTCAGGCACTGAAGAAAGTCGTGTTATCAGACTCCTTCTGGCCAAGTGAGACGTTTTACCGCGCTAAAATTCAAGAGCAGCGCGAACGCCATGCACGTTACCACGACACGACCTACAACTTAGAACCGGACATTAAATCAACCCCTGGCGGGCTGCGCGATATTCATACATTAAGCTGGGTCGCTCGACGTCACTTTGGTGCTACTTCATTGTTGGAAATGAGCCGATACGGATTTTTAACTGACGCAGAATACCGAGAATTGGTTGAATGTCAGGACTTCCTTTGGCGAGTACGTTTCGCTCTGCACATGGAGCTTCGCCGCTATGACAACCGCTTGACCTTTGCTCATCAAGCACAAGTTGCGGAAAATCTAGGCTACGTCGGAGAAGGCAACCGAGGCGTAGAAATGATGATGAAAGAGTTCTACCGCACGCTTCGTCGTGTGGCAGAGCTCAATAAAATGCTACTCAAACTCTTTGACCAAGCGATCATTAATGGTGGGGCGACAGAAAGTGCCGAGATTCTCGATACGGACTTTCAACGTCGCGGTTCTTTAATTGAAGCGCGGAAACCCGCATTGTTCCAAGCTCGCCCAGAAACTATTCTGGATATGTTCTTACATATTGCTAACGACTCAACTATTGAAGGGGTGAGCCCACCAACGCTGCGTCAACTGCGCACCGCTCGGCGTCGGCTCAACAAGTTTTTGCACACCATTCCTGCTGCGCGTGAAAAGTTCATGGCGTTATGTCGTCACCCTAATGCTCTTCACAAAGCATTCAGCCTCATGCACCGATTAGGGGTTATGGCGGCCTATTTACCGCAATGGAGTCAGATTGTTGGTCAAATGCAGTTTGACTTATTCCATGCCTACACCGTTGATGAACACAGTATTCGCTTACTTAAACACATCAACACTTTTAGTGACCCAGAAAATCATGCGAAGCACCCTATTTGCTGTGACGTCTACCCTCGGATGCAAAAGAAAGAGCTGCTGATTATTGCCGCTATTTTCCACGATATCGGGAAAGGTCGTGGCGGCGATCACTCGATTATCGGTGAAGGAGAAGCGTACGACTTCTGCATTGAGCATGGTTTATCGAAGCCCGAAGCGAAACTTGTCGCTTGGTTGGTAAGACATCATCTATTAATGTCTGTCACCGCACAGCGCCGAGATATTTATGATCCTGATGTCATTACCGAGTTTGCCAAAAAAGTCAGAGACGAAGAATCTCTCGATTATCTTGTATGCCTGACAGTTGCAGATATTTGTGCAACCAACCCAGAACTTTGGAATGCTTGGAAACGAACTTTACTTGCGGAGCTGTATTACTCCACACAACGTGCTTTACGTAGAGGCCTAGAGAACCCTGTCGATGTGCGTGAGCGAATTCGCCACAATCAACAAATGGCCTCCGCAATGCTGCGCAAAGAGGGGTTTGCCGCGCGCGAAATTGAAGTATTGTGGCAACGCTTCAAAGCTGACTACTTCCTTCGTCATACCCATACGCAAATCGCGTGGCACTGCGAACACTTACTTCGCATGGAAGATCCGACTAAGCCTTTGGTGTTGATCAGTAAAAAAGCCACTCGTGGCGGCACTGAGGTGTTTGTATATACGAAAGACCAGCCTGCTTTATTTGCGACAGTCGTGGCGGAGTTAGATAGGCGTAATTTTAATGTACACGACGCGCAAATCATGACCAGCAAAGATGGGCACGTGATTGATACCTTTATGGTACTCGATCAACATGGCGAAGCGATCGATGAGTCTCGTCACGCCGCGGTGATTAAACACCTCACTCATGTACTGGAGGCAGGCCGACCAACCAAGATTAAAACGCGCCGTACTCCGAACAAACTTCAGCACTTTAACGTGAAAACCAAAGTCGACTTCTTACCAACCAAAGGTAAAAAACACACTTTAATGGAGTTTGTCGCGCTAGACACACCAGGGCTGTTGGCCAAAGTAGGCCGTACGTTTGCTGATTTAAATATCAACCTTCATGGTGCAAAAATCACCACCATTGGTGAGCGAGCAGAAGACTTGTTTATTTTAACCAGTGATGCAGGGGGAAGATTAAGTGAAGAACAACAGGATGAGCTAAGAGAGAGATTGATCGAAAAGTTATCTGATGAGGTCGCAGCTTAGATCAAACCTGCCAATCTTTTCGGTTCAGGGCGAGAGCGATCTTGCCCACAAGTTAAGCATTTTGGCTAAATATCAGCTATCTAGCTCATACATAGGCTGCTACAGTTATATCAATATCAATTCGATGTAATAGAGGTAGCCTATGTATCCCCACCTCACTGGTTTGGGTATTCACGACCCTAAGCAGATTGAACGTTATTCCCTACGCCAAGAAGCACACAAAGACGTACTCAAGATCTATTTCCACAAGCAAAAAGGCGAACTGTTCGCTAAAAGCGTTAAATTCAAATACCCGCGCCAAATCAAAAATGTTCTTGTGGACAGTGGCAGTCACAAATATAAAGAAGTAACGGAAATCAACCGTAACCTCACATTAGTCATTGATGAACTGAATAAAATCACTAAGCCAACGAAACAACCTGAGGTTGATGTAAAAGAGAAAATTCTTTCAGACCTTCGTCATTTAGAAAAAGTCGTTTCGAGCAAGATCGCAGAGATCGAAGCGGATCTTGAAAAACTAAAGTAAAACGTTAAGTCTTAATGACCCGTCCTGATATGGGTTGACACTTTTTAACTAAAACGCTCGATGTACTTCATCGGGCGTTTTGTATTTTAA
>NZ_JAWPOL010000250.1:0-1229 GCF_033391095.1 Vibrio sp. Vb0667
GCGCTGCTCGTTTCTTTCAACATCGTTAACGTGATTACGCTTCGCGTCTGCGCCACCATGCTAAAGGAGCGAACAGAGCCAACAACCAGAGATTTAGACTGCCGCCATCGTCATCGGAACCTTTGAAATCACAATTATTGGTTGCAATACCATCGTGACACTCTTTGCCCGCTTCTTCTCTAGCATTGATGATAAAATTTGGTTCAGTGATGTAACGGTTTGGTGGTGTGTCGGCAGTAATGTAAGACTGAACCCAATCGTAGTAGTTACTGACCTTCGTATAAAAACTTGGAATGGTCAGCGAGCCACAAGTCGGCAATACCAAAGGACCACCACTCACGACACCAATTTGCTTGCCTGTCGCAATGTCCAGCAGCGGGCCACCGCTGTCCCCTTTACAAGCAGAGTTACCATATTGAGTGCTGCTGCTTGGCTCTAAAATCCTATTGAATGTAGGCACTGTACAGATCTTAGTCGCGTTGGTTCTAGAGTTAATCAACCCCGGATAGCTGTTGCCAATTTCCAGACGATCATAACACTTGTCTATAGGAAGAAAACCGATCTGAGTGGTTTGTAACAAAGGAGAAGCCTCCGATGCCATTGGCGTTGTTGTTCCCCATCCATAAACCTGAACATTTTCAGTTCGCTGGTTGGTGTCGTAGTTATCGTTCCAATCCGCAGCTAATCGTGCCTCAATGCTGATCATGTCTTCTTTCGTGGCGAGGTCAGCCACATTCACCCCAGTAACTGGGCGAGTAATGTAAAGCAGCGCAATGTCATTATCGAGCGCCGTTTGAATAGGCTTCACATTCCCCTTGCTGTCAACATCCGCTTTCGAGATACGAGTGTAGTTTGGATGCACGACGACATGCGAAACGGTGTAGTAGTTGTCGATACTCGTATCGTGAAGATTATGTACACGAGCGGTGATAGACAGTTCACCCGGTTGGGTAACGTAATAGCTCGCTTCGTTCGAACCTTGCCCCATTACGACACAGTGGGCCGCAGTCATTACCCACTGGTCAGTGACCATAGTGCCGCCACAGTTTTGAAATTCCGCCATGTTACTGGCTCGAATCGCAACGCGATCTGCAGGGTTTGACTCCACACTGCCCAAAACGATGGCCTGAGCGGATTGGACACTCATTGCAGCAGCCATCAGTGCAAATAATTTTTTGTACATAATCGTCTTCAATTTGGTAAGCCTGAGCGTATCTTCTTCGAGAGAC
>NZ_JAWPOL010000251.1:0-1225 GCF_033391095.1 Vibrio sp. Vb0667
ATGATCTGGGAACCTTCGAACTGGAAGGTAATGCAACAGACGAAGCCGTTGAGGGGGATGATTGGGAAAATATTTACGATGGTAGCGACAGTGCCAACGTCGATACTGGGATTCTTCCCGATCCGTCACCTATCTCCATATTTACTGGTGGTCGAAAAGATATTCAAGACATATCAGAATGGTCTCACAAAGATGGTTCTGTACCAGATAAAGATGACTTAACCAATGCTTACGCTGCTGCCTACGGCGTCGATAACGGCGGTGGCGGTTCGGATTTGGTCATTTATTTTGGTGCCGACCGTTTTGCGAACGTAGGTGATGCCTTTATGGGTTTCTGGTTCTTCCAAGATGATGTCCAAGCCCTTGATGACGGTTCGTTCGCTGGTCAACACGTTGTGGGCGACGTTTTGGTATTGATTGATTATCCGCAAGGTGCGAATGATGAACCTTACGCCGCATTGGTAACTTGGGATCCAACCTGTTCAAAAGCGGACAGTAATGACCCTGCCCCTGGCGATTGTGCAGCCAAAAACTTACGCCTACAAGCGGAAACCAGTGGTGCAAACCCTGCTGACTGTTCTGCTGTCAATGATGGTGACTTTGGTTGTGCAACCACCAACAAAGGTGAAACACCAATCCCATCACCTTGGCCATACACTGCAAAAAACGGCACAATGAACGCTTTCCCATACGAAAGCTTCTATGAAGGTGGTGTAAACCTCACTCAACTGCTTGGCGGAATCGACGGCACAGCGTCTTGTTTCAGCAGCTTCATGGCTGAAACCCGTTCGTCTGCTTCATTCACCGCATCTTTGAAAGACTTCGTTTTAGGTCAATTCCAGTTATGTGGTATGGAACTTGTGAAAACATGTCCAACTGGTGCGTTATCACCAAGTGGTGACTCAATCATCTACAACTACGAGATCAAAGTAACCAATACTGGCTTTGGTGCACTTTACGATCTTTATGTTGAAGATATTACCGCTGGCGATTCATTCACTGCTGACGTTCTTGCCGCTGGCGAAACTGCAACATTTACTGGTTCCTTTGTTTCGCTCATCAACGGTGTAGAAAATGAGGCTACGGCGAGCGCAGCCATCAAAGATGGTGGCGAACCTGTGCTTACTAAGTCTGACACAGATAGCTGTCCTCCACTTACTCCAGTGGGCGCATTGAGTATCACTAAAGACTGTACAACCTACGTTGAAGAAAACGCATCTGGCGC
>NZ_JAWPOL010000252.1:0-1225 GCF_033391095.1 Vibrio sp. Vb0667
ACAGGAACACAAAAAAGGAGAGCGAATGCTCTCCTAATCAAAGACTTGCTATCTTATGCACTAAAAATTTGTGCAAGCTCGTTTTCACACAAGTGATATTGACGAGGGCAGTTACGCCAAGTTTGCAGCATGCGACGGTATTTATCTAGCATTGGCATTTGGCTGTTAAAGTGGTGATCTGCCTTGTCGAATTGTGGGTAAAGACCTTCAGAATCAACAAGGAAGCGGACGTAATGCACTTGCTGCGCTTCTGTTGCGATATCGAAACCTAAGAACTGTAAGCGACGTTGGTCTACTTTGCTACGCTCTTCCGCATCTAACATATTGTTAGATTCTTGCATCGCGTGATACATCTCCATAATGTCGATGATTTCACGGCATTCTGCTTCTGAAAGGCAACCGAAATCTTTGTTCAGTTCGCGCATTTGTAGCTCATAGCCGCGTTCAACGATCGTCTGTAGGCGTTTGTATTTAGCCGCATTATTCGGATCAAGCTGAGACATTAGGTTGTATTGGTTTGATAGGATCAAACGTTGAGCGTTTGACATTTCCATGATGACCTCACTAAATAATCTAATACATTTTTAATGTGCTTAGGTTAACGCTTCAGACAAGGGTGAAACATGATCTCAACACATATTTAATATGAAAAAATGGCAAGAATTGTCGAATTCAGCCACGGCGTGATACACGATATAAGAAGAATATCTACTTTTTGTGATAGTGGTTGTATATGTAATCTCGGTCCGAAAACACTCTTAACCACTCTGGCTTGAAGACGGTTAATACTGCCAGTGACATCCCGTTAAGTAACCCTTCGGGGAACGCAAGCAATGGGACAAAAATAAAGTAGTTGTGTTGAATGGTTTCCCAATCGTAGTGGCCAACCAACAAGTGATAAAACGAGTTAAATACTAAGTGTAAACTGCCTGTGAGTGCGCCATTAAAAAAGCCAGCGACAAAAATAAACACAAAGATGTTGCGGGGTAAATAATGGTAACTAAGCAAAAAGACTAAGTAGCTGATTAATATTGGTATGAGTGCCGATAGCACAAGAGAGCTTGGGAGCAAGATAAACGAAATATCGTGTATCCAGTGGTAGGCGATCATCGCAGGAATGCTGAGCAAAAAAGCCATTCGCCAACCGTACATCATGGTTAGTGTCGTTAACGCGAGAAAGTGTATTTGTAACCCTTCTTTTACTCCTGCTTGAGCAGACCAAAGA
>NZ_JAWPOL010000253.1:0-1224 GCF_033391095.1 Vibrio sp. Vb0667
CTTCCAAATCAAAATTAGTCAAAGAAAAAGGCAAAAAAGTTGTACTTTTTTACGCTTAACATACAGAGCATTAGCCATAATCAATTTTGATCGATTATCCTATTGGAAATGCTTGCGTGAATTGTAATTCAAAATGAAAAATTACCAACTGGTTTTAGCCTCAACCTCCCCTTTTCGTCAACAACTGCTTGAAAAGCTTTCAGTCCCGTTCATTTGTTTATCTCCTGACTGCGATGAAACGCCGTATGAGAGTGAAACGCCTCTGGATCTAGTGCAGCGCTTAGCCGTAAACAAAGCAACCTCTTGCTCTATTAATGAACCAAGTTTGGTCATCGGCAGCGATCAAGTTTGCGTAATTGATGGAAAAATCGTTGGCAAACCTCTAAATCGTGAAAATGCTATCAATCAATTACTTGCTCAAAGTGGTAAAGCCATCACTTTCTATACCGGACTGGCGGTTTATAACTCGGTGACGAATCTGACTGAAGTTGGCTACGACACTTTTGAAGTGCATTTTAGAAACTTAAACCGTGAACAAATTGAACGTTACGTCGACAGAGAAGAACCGTTTTACTGTGCTGGCAGCTTCAAAAGCGAAGGGATGGGAATTTGTTTGTTCGAAAAGTTAGTCGGCAAAGATCCAAACACTCTCGTTGGCCTGCCTCTGATTGATTTGATTGATATGCTGCAAAAGCAAGGTTTCGAGATCTTGTAAGTTTAATCAACGCCTCTACTCATCATTTGAAGCCTAATATATAAGTGAAATGCAAAAAGGGAGCTAGAGCTCCCTTTGTTTATAGTAAATGCGTTCAGTTTGCCTTTCTTAATCCAACAAGCACTTTCTCTAGTTTGGATTCCATCGGAGCATTAATTTCCATCCATTCATCATTAGACGGATGTTGAAACTTAATGTTCGCGGCATGCAAAAACAAACGGTCCAATCCAAGTTGACCAGTGTAGGCATCAAAACGTCTATCTCCGTAACGATCATCCCATGCGATAGGATGTCCGGTGTACTGAGTATGCACACGAATTTGGTGAGTACGCCCCGTAATTGGGCTGGCTTGAATCAACGTCGCTTGCTCAAATTTCTCAAGAATTTTGAAACGCGTTTCCGATGGCTTACCGTTTGGGTTCACTCGTACAATACTGTTCACTTCATTTTTAAGCAGGGGGGCGTTCACAACTTTACAGCTGCTTTTCCATTGCCCCATCACTAAGGCG
>NZ_JAWPOL010000254.1:0-1224 GCF_033391095.1 Vibrio sp. Vb0667
TGCGCTTTTCTATGTCGAGCTCGTCAAGGCCACCTTGGTAAACATTCGTCCTTATGATCCTCGAAAATTGAATCAGCAAAGCACTGTGCTTTGTTTTCAATGGTACGAGAAGCATCCTTGCTAGTTTCTGCAAAGAAATGGCTGATGGCAAGGACACAACTAGAGGTAAAAGAATGACAGAAAAAGCTCAAAGCGCTCCCCAATCTCAAATCAGTTTTTTACTGTTTCTTGTGCTCGGTGCAATTGGCGCGCTAACGCCATTGGCGATCGACATGTATCTACCGGCAATGCCGACCATCGCAAAAGATTTGGGCGTTGCACCTGGTGCGGTTCAAATTACGTTAACGGCTTATACGGCGGGTTTTGCGATTGGTCAGTTAATTCATGGGCCGCTTGCCGATAGCTTTGGCCGCAGACCTGTACTGATTTTGGGTGTGCTTTTCTTTGGGTTAGCAGCGGTGGTGAGTGCGACCACAAACGGCATTGATGCGTTAACCTATGTTCGTACGGCCCAAGGTTTTGCTGGCGCGGCTGCGGCGGTCATTATTCAAGCTGTGGTGCGTGACATGTTTGACCGTGAAGACTTTGCGCGTGCAATGTCTTTCGTCACATTAGTTATCACGATTGCCCCGTTGGTTGCGCCGATGATTGGCGGTCACCTTGCGCTTTGGTTTGGATGGCGTTCTATCTTTTGGGTGCTGGCTATCTTTGCTGTGGTTGTCATTCTGCTGGTGTTTTGGAAAATTCCGGAGACGCTAAAACCAGAAAACCGCCAACCACTGCGTTTTCGCACCACATTAAAAAACTACGCCCGTTTGTGTTCAAGTTCTGAAGCGTTGGGCTTGATGTTGTCTGGTGCATTCTCGTTTTCGGGGATGTTTGCATTCCTAACTGCGGGTTCGTTTGTTTATATTGATTTATACGGTGTTCGACCTGACCAATTTGGTTACTTATTCGGTTTGAACATTGTGGCGATGATCATCATGACCAGCATTAACGGTCGTTTGGTGAAAAAAGTGGGCTCTCATGCCATGCTTCGTTTTGGGTTGTTCGTGCAACTTTTGGCGGGTATTGGTCTGTTCGTAAGTTGGTTGATGGACTTCGGATTGTGGGGCATCGTGCCTTTTGTTGTGCTGTTTATCGGTACATTGTCGACGATAGGTAGTAACGCGATGGCGCTGCTTTTAAGTGGCTACCCATCAATGGCGGGTACGGCATCGTCTC
>NZ_JAWPOL010000255.1:0-1223 GCF_033391095.1 Vibrio sp. Vb0667
GTTCAAGCGAACTACCCTTTCTAATTACTCGTTAAAAAATCGAGAGACAAAAAAGGCTTAGCACTTGCTAAGCCTTTTTTATTGCGTTCATTTTATTTGAAACATCAACGATTAGAATTCATCTAGATATTCGTCTAACAACGCTTCTTCTTCCGGATTCACTTCTTCTACCGTGTCGATTTCTGCTTTAAAGTTTTGACGCTGAATGTAGACATCTCGAGTCAGTACATAAGGATCTGGAGAACTATCAAGCTGTGCTTCTTGCGGTACAAGCAACGCTCGTTTTTCCAAACCTTCTAATGCCCACTTCCCTAAACCAGCCCAAATATTCAAGTAAGATAATGGGAGATACATACCATCGACGGTATCTGTCACTTCTCGCAAAGTATAAGGACCATAACCAGGTATCATAAAGTATGGGCCATTCCCTACGCCATAATGACCAACAGCACTGCTGAACTCTTTATTGTCGTACTTGGTGATACCCGCCGCAGTTGCGATGTCAAATACACCGAGAATACCGAACGTAGAGTTAATCCAAAAACGGTTAAAGTGATCCACCGCTTTGCTACCGTTACCCATCAAAAGGTTGTTCACCATGCTTGATGGTTCATCAAGGTTTGACAAGAAGTTGGCGATACCGGAACGAATAGGCACAGGTGTGTATTCAACGTACGCGATCGACACAGGACGAACCAAATACGGATCTAAGTACTCGTAGTTGATTTCCCACATCGTGCGGTTAAAGCCTTCTAACGGATCATACACATCAGAAGTCGTTTGATTTGTCTCTCCTTCACTTGTTACTGCCTCCTCAGGCGCACTCGAACAGCCAACAAGACCAAGTGCTAACAGTAACATTAGGTAGGATTTACCCTTGTTATACATTCTATGTTCCATAACGACTATTAATATACTTAAGTAACCTCATTTAAAAATGTATGACCAACGCCAAAAAGCAAATGCAGGAACAACCAACAAGCTCAATGTTAGCGATAAATACATTTTAAAAGTCACTTGAGTATATAAACAAAGGCCAGCAAATGCTGGCCTTGGTCATTTTACTTGATAGTTTAGAGTCATACCACTAAATGGGCCCGACATTGACTAAGTGTCATATATCAGAGACAACAACTAACTATTGATACTGTTTATCGATGGTCACTGCAACCGGCTGACCGAATTCAACCACATCGCTTTCGCCATGCCAATCTTGGTCGCGC
>NZ_JAWPOL010000256.1:0-1222 GCF_033391095.1 Vibrio sp. Vb0667
AACTTCTCTTCGACATTTTTATTCGGGACTTCTATCAACATCGGCGAGTTACGTTCTTTAGAGCCCCCGCCACACAAATCTTCGGAAACCCCATGGTGAAATATTGCTTTGATGGGCTGTTAGACCTGGTGCTCTATCGCTTTCATCAAGTAGGAAATGAGTTTATGCAGTCTCGACAGGAGGTTCATTGATGATGAATACCAACACAACCAACAACACCGTCTTATTGTTCACCTTCAACAACATTCAAGGTCGCTGCTTTCAAACCGCTATTGAACAGAACCTAGAAAAACCCGTACTTTTAACCCAAGGCGCTGACGTCAATTTCCCTAGCACCCGCGATGAACACTATATAGCGATAGTCGATAGTTCTCTCCCTGAATTGCCAGAGGTCAAACAAACTCTCAGTGAGTTAGAGCACGTAGATGCGACTGTATTGGTCAACGCAGAACCGAATCTGAGGATCGAGAGCTTACTCACTTGGTCAAACTTGAAAGGTTTGTTCTATTTTGAGGATGATTTCGACAAGGTAATGATGGGGCTAAAAGGCATTTTGAACGGAGAGAATTGGCTCTCTCGCGATATTCTCAATCAACTGATTGGCCACCTATTGAGCCTAAACAATACCGTCGGTGAGCTAGAAACGAAACTCGAAATGGAACTGACCCGTCGTGAGATGCAAGTGCTCTCTGCACTGTGTCAGGGTGGCTCAAACCTTGATATTGCCGACTCGCTCTTTGTCAGTGAGCACACGGTGAAATCGCACCTCTATAGTATTTTCCGTAAGCTCGAAGTCAAAAATCGCATGCAGGCCATTACGTGGGCAAAACGTAATTTGCTCTAGTGTGAAACAACAAAGGGAGCATGGAAGCCCCCTTTCAACGTTGAGTTTGTGTTTACTGCATCAAATGGTAAACCCGTAATGATGTCGACATCGCGTCCAGATCGTCTCCCAAAAACTCAATCGTTACAGGCTGGTTCGCCAGAAGAGTGAGGCTGGAATCACTGAAACGACCTTGGGTATCACACTCCACATGCACAAAGAAAGCAGGCTTATCCGCAACCAATGTAATTTGGCGGCCCTCAATCGAGACATCAATATTGGCTTTCGCCATCGGCAAAGTTTTCAGCTCATGAGAACAAAACCATGTGTTGCTTATTCTGTCTTCACCGATTTGCGCTTCAACACAGAAGAAGCCTGACGTAAGTTCATCCTTCTCAA
>NZ_JAWPOL010000257.1:0-1221 GCF_033391095.1 Vibrio sp. Vb0667
GAGCTCAAGCCGATCGCGCTCTGTACAAAGCGTACGTACGCAACGCATTAGAAAACGCGCCAAACCTAACTCTGTTCCAGCAATCGGTTGATGATCTGATTGTTGAACAAGATCGTGTTGTTGGCGTTGTGACTCAAATGGGTCTTAAGTTCCATGCCAAAGCGGTTGTGCTGACCGTAGGTACCTTCCTGGGTGGTAAGATCCACATTGGTATGGAAAGTTCTTCAGGCGGTCGCGCTGGGGATCCACCATCGATCGCATTGGCGGATCGCTTACGTGAGTTGCCATTCCGAGTGGATCGTCTAAAAACGGGAACACCACCACGTATTGATGCTCGCACGGTTGATTTCTCAGTGCTAGAAGCGCAACACGGTGACAACCCAACACCAGTTTTCTCATTCATGGGTAAGCGCGAACACCATCCGCGTCAAATTCCTTGTTTCATTACGCATACCAATGAACAAACTCATGAAGTGATCCGCAATAACCTAGATCGTAGCCCAATGTACGCAGGTGTGATCGAAGGAATTGGCCCACGTTACTGTCCGTCTATCGAAGACAAAGTGATGCGCTTTGCGGATAAGAACAGCCACCAAATTTTCATTGAACCTGAAGGTCTTACCACGCACGAGTTATACCCGAATGGTATTTCCACCAGCTTGCCGTTTGATGTTCAAGTTCAAATCGTTCGTTCAATGAAAGGCTTCGAGAACGCACACATTGTTCGTCCTGGTTACGCGATTGAGTACGATTTCTTCGATCCACGTGATTTGAAGCAAACTTACGAGACTAAATTCATCCGTGGTCTATTCTTTGCTGGCCAAATCAACGGTACAACAGGCTACGAAGAAGCTGCGGCACAAGGCTTAATGGCGGGCTTGAACGCAAGCTTGTACAGCCAAGGCAAAGAAGGCTGGAGCCCGCGCCGTGACCAAGCATACATGGGCGTTCTGATTGATGATTTGTCGACCATGGGTACCAAAGAACCGTACCGCATGTTCACTTCTCGCGCGGAATACCGCCTATTGCTTCGAGAAGACAACGCCGACCTTCGTTTGACAGAAAAAGCTCGTGAACTTGGCTTGATTGATGATGTTCGTTGGGCGCGTTTCAACGAAAAAATCGAGAACATGGAAACCGAGCGTCAGCGTCTGAAGTCTACTTGGGTAAACCCAAACTCGGCGGGCATTGATGAACTGAACAAACTGCTGAAAACGCCAA
>NZ_JAWPOL010000258.1:0-1221 GCF_033391095.1 Vibrio sp. Vb0667
TAACGGCTGGGGTGGCAAGAATGTCGATGATGAATGTTGTAAAAGCGGCATTGCCATGGGTGGGTGTCATGTTCTTGTTCTTGATAATTGTGACTTATGTGCCTTGGGTATCAACCTGGTTACCAACGACCTTGATGGGGCCAGAAATAATCACTAAATAACACATTTTCCGAATTACATTCACGCAACCAAAAAGAGGTGTGAGCTATCACACCTCTTCGTCTATGGATTTAAAATCTTGTTTTCTCGGATCGGGATGGACTCTGCGCTCATAGCCGTGCCACTTCTTTTTGTTTTTACGTCGGTCTTCACCGGAGCGCCTTTCTTCTTGATACTGGCCGTCTACCATCACGGTATCGGTAATGACCGGTATCCTCACTTTTTCATTCATATCCATATGAGCCCAATAATTGCCTTAGCAAAATTATGATTCAAGTTGGATATAATACCAATCGTGCGAACCTGTTTTATTTATAGAGCTCTTTATCTATCTGATAGCGTTGCATTTTGTCATACAGCGTTTTTCGAGGCACATTCAACTGTTCCATCGTTTGTTTGATGCTGCCATTGTTTTCTAGTAGCGCATTTTCTATCGCTGCCTTTTCAAACTCCGCCACTTGCTCTGCAAGGCTACTGGTTGAGGCGGGGATGGAACTTGGTTCACCTAATTGGATGAGTTTACCTAATAAAACGAAACGCTCTGCTGCATTGCGCAGTTCTCGGACATTTCCCGGCCAATCGTGAGCCATTAGCTGAGCCAAATCTTGTGCTGAAAGACTTGGCGAACTTTTACCATAGCGCGACGCCGCGACTAAAAGAAAATGGTGGAAAAGGGCAGGGATGTCTTCCTTGCGTTCACGTAAGGGAGGCAAATCTAGCGTAACCACGTTGAGGCGGTAGTAGAGGTCTTGACGAAATGTGCCTTGTTCCGCCGCACGTTTAAGATCCACTTTCGTTGCCGCGACAACGCGAATGTCGAGAGGTAAAAGTTCGTTTGAGCCAACGCGTTCAATCACGCGCTCTTGCAGGACGCGCAACAAACGAATTTGTGCCTGAATCGGCATCGATTCGATTTCATCTAAGAAGAGTGTGCCGCCCTGCGCAAATTCAAACTTACCAATACGCCGACTTTCTGCACCAGTAAATGCGCCTTTTTCGTGACCATAGAGTTCGCTTTCAATTAAGTTTTCTGGCACCGCGCCACAGTTCACCGCAACAAAG
>NZ_JAWPOL010000259.1:0-1217 GCF_033391095.1 Vibrio sp. Vb0667
TACTCAAGTCTATTAGTATTGATTGAATTGGGGTTACTGCATAGCACAGAACTGGAATCAGGAGAGATCGGCATTGAAACGCCATTGATACTGGCATATCAAGGCAAGAATTTGTCTCTGCAAGTGAATACGAAGGGCATCCGTCTGCTGTACTACCGTTTCACGCCGACGGGTAACGAACTGTGCAAACTGCTTGGCAACAAGCCAAATTCCCAGTACTACGATCAAATGCTCGCCTTGTTAAATCAAAAGTTTAGCGTAAGCACCGAAGCAAGCAGCAGCGTGAACTATACCGTTTAGTTTCGCTCTAGGAGCTTTAGGTCACCTATGATCTAAAAGCTCCTCAAGCATTACACGAGGCTTTTTTCCACCCATGATCCAAAAGCTGAGTTAGCTGATCACACGACGTTGTTTAAGCTCATTCAAACACAATTCAACCAACTCTTCGACGCTCTTCTCGCCTGCTGGCAAATCAATTTCTGGATTGATTGGCGCTTGATATTCTGAATCAATACCCGTGAAATTTGGGATCTCACCTGCTCGCGCTTTTTTGTATAAACCTTTTGGATCTCGGCCTTCACACACTTCGAGAGATGCATTCACAAACACTTCAATGAACTCACCTTCGGGCAGTAAATCGCGAACGAGTTGACGCTCAGCACGGTGAGGAGAAATGAACGCGGACAACACAATCAAACCCGCATCTGCCATCAGTTTCGCCAACTCGCCAATACGACGAATATTTTCACGGCGATCTTGTTCAGAAAAGCCTAGATCACTACACAGGCCATGACGAACATTATCACCGTCCAACAAATAAGTGTGGTAGCCCAACTCAGCTAAACGATTCTCCAGCGCGCCCGCGACGGTTGACTTACCTGCGCCAGATAAACCAGTAAACCAAAGCACTGCTGGTTTCTGTTTTTTCAGCTCAGCACGAAACTGTTTATCAACCGTGTGCTGATGCCAGACAATGTTTTCATCTTTTACCGGTGTTTCAGCGGTCATAACGAATCCTTGTATTTATCGGAATTAAAACGGAAAGAAGACCGGTATCAATGTCAGTACCAATACGGAATACACAATCGAAATCGGCACACCAATTCGCACATAGTCGGTCAATTTGTAATTACCTACACTGTAAACCAACAAGTTGGTTTGATACCCGTAGGGAGAAATAAAGCTCGCGCTTGCGCCAAATAATACCGCCATAATAA
>NZ_JAWPOL010000025.1:0-62661 GCF_033391095.1 Vibrio sp. Vb0667
TTCTTTTAGTTGTTGATTTCATAACACTCTCCAATTTTGGGGGGTGGAAAGTGTCAACCTTATTTAGGACGGCACAGGTACAACAAAAAAAGCAGCGATTTCTCGCTGCTTTTTACTATCACGAACAGTGTCGTTATACGTCTAGGTTCGCTACTTTCAGTGCGTTCTCTTCGATGAAGTTACGACGAGGTTCTACTTGGTCACCCATTAGCGTAGTGAACAGTTGATCTGCACCTACCGCATCTTCAATCGTTACCTGCATCATACGACGAGTTTCTGGGTCCATGGTGGTTTCCCAAAGTTGGTCTGGGTTCATCTCACCTAGACCTTTGTAGCGCTGACGGCTTAAGCCACGCATTGACTCTTTCACTAACCAGTCAAGCGCTTCTGCAAAGTTTGCCACTGGCATAGTACGCTCACCACGTTTGATGTACGCGCCTTCTTCCAGAAGTCCATCAAGTGCTTCTGATAGATCAGCCAACTTGCCGTACTCTTTCGAGTTTAGGAAGTCGATGCTAATTGCATGTTCGTGCGTCACGCCGTGAGTACGAACCACAATCTTAGGCAAGTTTAAGCCTAGCTCTTCGTGCTGCTCAACTTCGTAGCTGTACTGGCTTGCACCCACTTCTTTCGCATTCAGCTGTTCAATAAGCTGCTTCGTCCAAGCTTCCACAACTGATGCGTCATGGCATTGCTCTGGCGTTAGGCGAGGAGTGTAAATCAACTCGTTTACCAAAGCACTTGGGTAGCGACGGCTCATACGTTCCGCCAGTTTAATACCCGCATTGTACTGTTGAACAAGCTTCTCTAGTGCTTCACCAGCCAGTGCAGGTGCTTCTGCGTTTACGTGTAGCGATGCATTATCCAGAGCTAATGATACTTGGTATTGGTTCATCGCTTCTTCATCTTTGATGTACTGCTCTTGTTTGCCTTTTTTCACTTTGTATAGTGGTGGCTGAGCGATGTACACGTAACCACGCTCGATAAGCTCTGGCATTTGACGGTAGAAGAAGGTCAACAGTAGCGTACGGATGTGCGAACCATCGACATCGGCATCGGTCATGATGATGATGTTGTGGTAACGAAGCTTGTCCGGGTTGTACTCGTCACGACCGATACCACAACCTAGTGCGGTGATCAGTGTTGCTACTTCTTGAGAAGATAGCATCTTGTCGAAACGTGCTTTTTCTACGTTAAGAATCTTACCTTTTAGCGGTAGGATTGCTTGGTTCTTACGGTTACGGCCTTGTTTTGCGGAGCCGCCTGCCGAATCACCCTCCACTATGTATAGTTCAGAGAGTGCCGGATCTTTTTCCTGACAGTCTGCAAGTTTACCTGGAAGGCCAGCTAGGTCTAGCGCACCTTTACGGCGCGTCATTTCACGAGCTTTACGCGCTGCTTCACGAGCACGTGCTGCATCGATGATTTTCGAACAAACCATCTTCGCTTCTGTCGGGTTCTCAATCAGGAACTCAGACAGTTTTTCACCCATTGCAGACTCAACAGCTGATTTCACTTCAGAAGAAACCAGTTTGTCTTTTGTTTGGCTTGAGAACTTAGGATCAGGCACTTTCACCGAAACAACCGCAGTTAGACCTTCACGCGCATCGTCGCCTGAAGTCGCTGTTTTCGCTTTCTTCGAGAAACCTTCTTTATCCATAAAGCTGTTCAATGTACGTGTTAGCGCAGCACGGAAACCAGCAAGGTGAGTACCACCATCACGCTGTGGGATATTGTTGGTAAAGCAGAAGATGTTCTCTTGGAAACCATCGTTCCATTGCATCGCCACTTCAACTGAAATGCCGTCTTCACGCTCAGAATTAAAGTGGAAGATTTTTTCGATGATTGGCGTTTTGTTGGTGTTTAGGTGATCAACGAACGCTTGAATACCACCTTCATACATGAAGTGATCATGTTTGTCTGCTTCACGTTCATCAACCAATTTGATCGACACACCAGAGTTCAGGAATGACAGTTCACGCAGGCGCTTCGCCAGAATGTCATAGTGGAACTCTGTGTTAGAGAACGTCTCGGCACTTGGCCAGAAACGAATTTGTGTACCGGTTTTATCCGTATCACCCACAACGGCTAGTGGCGCTTGAGGCTCACCATGGCGGTAGGTTTGCGTATGGATATGGCCACCACGATGAATCGTTAGCTCAACTTTCTCTGATAGTGCGTTTACTACTGAAACACCTACCCCGTGAAGACCACCCGATACTTTGTATGAGTTATCGTCGAACTTACCACCCGCGTGAAGAACCGTCATGATTACTTCTGCTGCAGAGACATTTTCCTCTGAGTGGATTTCTGTTGGAATGCCACGACCATCATCGCTAACGGAAACCGAGTTATCCTCATGAATTGTCACAACGATGTCTTTACAGTGACCTGCCAACGCTTCATCAATTGAGTTATCCACCACCTCGAAAACCATGTGGTGAAGGCCGGTGCCGTCGTCCGTATCGCCGATGTACATTCCTGGACGCTTACGTACCGCATCCAGACCCTTCAGTACCTTAATACTCGATGAATCGTAATTTTCAGACATGAGTTTCTCTCTTCTAGTTTGACTCTATCCTGCCATGTTCCACATGAAACAATTTACCGTTATCGTCCAACATATCGGCGATTTGGCTTTCAGTGATAGAGCTTACAAATACTTGTGCGCCCGTCTCTTTTAAGCAGTCAGCAAGACGCTTGCGACGTTGGCTATCTAATTCCGACGCGAAGTCATCAATTAGGTAAATGCATTGTTTACCGGCCATCTCTGTCAGGTGTTGCCCTTGCGCTACACGCAATGCACACACCATGAGTTTTAATTGACCGCGTGACAGAACATCTTCAACGGGCGTTCCGTTCACTTTAATGCGCAAATCAGCTTTGTTTGGGCCACTAAAGGTGTATCCCAATGCCTGATCACGCTCAAAATTCTTTTCTAGTATCTCGTGGTATGGAGTGTCTTTATCCCAGCCACGATAATACTTCAATTGGATCTCAAATTCTGGCAAAAATGTCTGACAGATAGTTTCTGCGACAGTTTTCATCTGCTCGATGTAACTTGCTCGCCATTGGCTGATGTTTTCAGCCAATCCTGCCATTTCCTGATCCCAATAACTGAGCTCACGATAACTATTGGCGGTTTTCAACAACGCGTTGCGCTGCTTGTTCAGGCGCTTGAACCTTCCCCATGCTTGATAAAAAGCGGGCTCGGTATGAAACACGCCCCAATCAATAAACGCACGACGATGTTTAGGGCCATCTGTCAGTAAATCAAACCCTTCTGGGTGTATCAACTGCAGAGGCAGAACTTGTGCCAACTGCGCTAATTTTTGTCCAGATTGACCGCCTATTTTAACCTCTGTTGAGCCATCACGCTGCTTATTAATGCCGATAGGTAGCTCAAATTGATCCGAGTTCAAAAAACGACCATGAACAAACAGTTCGTCACACTCATTTTGTATCACTCGTCCGGTGAGAGAGCTCTTGAATGAGCGGCCATGCCCGAGCAGATAAACCGCTTCTAAGACACTGGTTTTACCGCTGCCGTTCGGCCCGATAAGAAAGTTAAAGCCTGCTGATAACTCAATATCACAGGCTTTAATGTTTCGAAACTGCTGAATGATGAGACGAGAAAGAGGCATTCAGTTGGCTTATAGACGAATTGGCATCACCACGTACATGGCACTGTCATCGTCGGCATTTTCAATCAATGCGCTAGCGTTAGCATCCGACATCGACACACGTACATTTTCACAACGCAACGTGTTCAGAACATCAAGCACATAGCTTACGTTAAAGCCGATTTCGATGGCGTCACCTTCAAAGGTTACATCAAGCATCTCTTCCGCTTCTTCTTGCTCTGGGTTATTCGCGGTTATGCGCATTTCAGTATCAGCCAGATTCACACGCACGCCACGGAATTTTTCGTTGGAAAGAATCGCAGCACGAGAGAAGGCTTGGCGCAACTCGTCACAACTTGCTATTAGTGTCTTATTGGTGCTCTGAGGCAATACACGGCGGTAGTCAGGGAAACGACCATCAACCAACTTAGAGGTAAAAGTAAAGTTATTCACCTCAGCACGAACATTGGAGCTACCGATCTGAAGTACTACAGGCTGCTCTGGCGCATCCATCAACTTTACTAATTCTTGCACACCTTTGCGTGGCACGATGATTTGCTTCTGCGCAAAGTCTGCACCTAGCTGAGTTTGCGATACCGCCATACGGTGGCCGTCCGTCGCCACGCTGCGTAACGTGGTGCCGTCAATTTCAAACAACATGCCGTTGAGGTAGTAACGAACGTCTTGATTCGCCATCGAGAACTGAGTTTTGTCGATCAGCGTACGTAGATCGGCTTGGCTCAGTGATACTTCCACTTCGCTTTGCCAGTCTTCAATATTAGGGAAATCGTTCGCAGGAAGCGTTGCCAACGAGAAACGGCTGCGACCAGAGCGAACTTGTACGCGATCACCTTCTAATACAAATGTGATGATCGCATCGTCCGGTAAACCACGGCAGATATCGAGAAACTTACGCGAAGGAACGGTAATGCTGCCCGCTTCAAAATCACCTTCTAGCGTCACTTTGCTTACTAACTCTACTTCAAGATCGGTTGCCGTCATCGACAATACGTTCTCTTCTACTTTAAGAAGTAGGTTACCCAGGATTGGCAGAGTTGGTCGGCCACCTAAAGCGCCCGAAACCTGCTGTAGCGGTTTGATTAAATGACTACGTTCAATGGTAAATTTCATGCTTGGCTCTTTACGCTGTCAGCTCAATAAATGATTTGCTTAGAATACCGTTATTCTAACCGATTACGAAGACAGGGTGCGAATCAAGTTAGAGTAATCTTCTTTAATGTCGTGGCTCTCTTCACGCAGCTGCTCAATCTTGCGACAAGCATGAAGTACGGTCGTATGATCGCGGCCACCAAACGCATCGCCAATTTCAGGCAAGCTATGGTTGGTTAGTTCTTTTGCTAACGCCATAGCCAGCTGACGAGGACGCGCTACAGAACGAGAACGACGCTTAGACAGCAAGTCCGCTACTTTAATCTTGTAGTATTCCGCCACGGTCTTTTGAATGTTATCGATCGTCACCAGCTTCTCTTGTAGAGCAAGCAGATCGCGCAGCGCTTCACGAACAAAATCAATCGTAATTGGACGACCAGTAAAGTTCGCGTTCGCGATAACACGGTTCAGTGCACCTTCGAGCTCACGAACGTTCGAACGCAGACGCTTTGCAATGAAGAATGCCACTTCATCAGCAAGGTGGATTTGGTGATCTTCGGCTTTTTTCATCAAGATCGCCACACGCGTTTCAAGCTCAGGCGGCTCGATCGCAACAGTAAGCCCCCAACCAAAGCGAGATTTAAGACGATCTTCAACGCCATTAATTTCTTTAGGATAACGGTCAGACGTTAGAATGATCTGCTGATTACCTTCCAATAGTGCGTTGAAGGTATGGAAGAATTCTTCTTGTGAACGTTCTTTATTAGCAAAGAATTGGATGTCATCGATAAGGAGCGCATCCACGCTGCGGTAGTAGCGTTTGAATTCTTCAATCGCATTGTTTTGCAGCGCTTTTACCATGTCTTGCACAAAACGCTCTGAGTGCATGTAGACCACTTTTGCGTTCGGGTTGTTATCCACAATCGCGTTGCCCACCGCATGCAACAAGTGCGTTTTACCCAAGCCCGTGCCGCCGTATAGGAATAGCGGGTTGTATGCTGCACCAGGATTATCCGATACCTGACGCGCCGCAGCCAAACCCAATTGGTTCGACTTACCTTCAACAAAGTTGTCGAACTTGTGTTTTGGGTTCATGTTTGAGCGGTGATTGATAGCCGCAATCGCTTGAGCGTCGTCATCCCAGGTTTTGTGTACTGGCTTACGCGCTTGTAATTGTGCAGGTGCAGATGACTCGGCAGCCACATCTGCAGGCGTACGTGTCGGCGCTGGTTTTGGAGCAGAGACAGGTCGGCTCCCCACTTCAAAGCGTAAGTTAGGAATATCGCCACCGCAGTATTCCTGCAGTAAGCGAGTAATATTGTTCAGATACTTATCACGCACCCAGTCCAACACAAAGCGGTTTGGCGCGAATAGAGTGAGAGTATTGTCATTGAGCTCCGCTTGTAGCGGACGAACCCACATGCTGAATTCTGTAGCTGGTAGCTCTTCTTGAAGCTGCTGCAAACATTGCAGCCAAAGCGAAGATGACACGGTGCCCCCACTGAGTAATTGAATTATCGGAAAAGACTGGCAATTTTACCTGTTGATAACCAAGATCGCCAGCGATTGATCGACGATCCAGTGAATAAGATCCAAGTTATTCACAATTATTTCTGCAAACTTGATGAGATCAACACACCTTGCCCCAAATTTGCCCACACAACGATCCACAATTGGGCAAAGTTCACAAGATCGAGCGATTGGTGATAAGTCTGTGTATTATTTTATTCCCAATGCTGATTTTGTCGATCATTTCGCTAGGTTCAGTTCGCATTTTCGTCACATTTAACATTCTTCTTCTATTATCTAATAACTCACAGGTCTAGGTTATTGCTCTTGGTTATTTATTTAATTGAGCTAACTAACAGTAGTATTTCCAACCATAAAATTATGGAGATGTATTATGAAAAACTGGATTAAGGTTGCCGTTGCAGCCATTGCACTGTCGGCAGCAACCGTACAAGCCGCTACTGAAGTCAAAGTTGGTATGTCAGGTCGCTACTTCCCGTTTACTTTTGTAAAGCAAGACAAGCTACAAGGCTTTGAAGTCGACATGTGGGATGAAATCGGTAAACGTAACGATTACAAAATCGAATACGTAACAGCCAACTTCTCTGGTTTATTTGGTCTTTTAGAAACTGGTCGTATCGATACGATCTCCAACCAAATCACCATGACTGATGAGCGTAAAGCTAAATACCTATTTGCTGACCCTTACGTTGTAGATGGCGCACAAATTACCGTGCGTAAAGGCAACGACAGCATCAAAGGTGTTGACGATCTTGCGGGCAAAACCGTTGCGGTGAACCTAGGCTCTAACTTTGAGCAACTGCTGCGTCAATACGACAAAGACGGCAAGATCAACATTAAAACGTACGACACAGGTATCGAACATGACGTGGCGCTCGGTCGTGCAGACGCGTTTGTAATGGATCGTCTTTCTGCGTTAGAGCTGATTAAGAAAACTGGCCTTCCTCTGGAATTGGCAGGCGAACCGTTTGAGACCATTCAAAACGCATGGCCTTTCGTTGACAACGAGAAAGGTCGTAAGCTGCAAGAAGAAGTAAACAAAGCACTGGCTGAGATGCGCGCAGATGGTACAGTAGAGAAAATTTCCGTGAAGTGGTTTGGCGCTGACATCACGAAATAAGAACTCTTTGTACTTTAGGCCGCAAAGTGGTATCACTCTCGGACTAAAATAAACTTACGTAAAGGTGGAACTTGTTTTCCACCTTTTCTTTTCTCTAGCCTTTAGGTAAGCCGTATGGGATTTGACTTTAATTACATGTTGGAACTGCTGCCGATATTGCTGAAATATCTTGGCACAACCATGGAAATGGCGACATGGGGATTGGTGTTTTCGCTGATTTTATCCGTCATTTTAGCCAATATTCGCGTATTTAAACTGCCAGTTCTGGATCAATTAAGCCAACTGTACATCAGCTTCTTCCGTGGCACCCCACTGTTGGTTCAGCTTTTCCTGCTTTATTACGGCTTACCGCAAATTTTTCCATTGATGGTCGGTATCGACGCCTTTTCAGCAGCGGTTATCGGTTTAACGCTGCACTTTGCCGCTTATATGGCGGAAAGTATTCGTGCCGCCATTATTGGCATTGATCGCAGCCAAATGGAAGCGAGCTTATCGGTCGGTATGACGACATCCCAAGCAATGCGCCGAGTGATTTTACCTCAAGCAACGCGTGTCGCACTGCCTTCATTGATGAACTATTTCATCGATATGATCAAGTCAACGTCTCTTGCTTTCACGCTTGGTGTGGCCGAAATCATGGCGAAAGCACAGATGGAAGCCTCATCAAGTTTCCGTTTCTTTGAAGCTTTCCTTGCGGTTGCTCTTATTTACTGGGGCGTGGTGGTAATTCTGACTCGCGTACAAATCTGGGCAGAAGCAAAACTGAATAAGGCGTACGTACGATGATTAAGTTAGAAAATATTCACAAACGTTTTGGTGAGACTGAAGTGCTGAAAGGCATCGACCTCGATATTAAGCAAGGTGAGATCATCGTGATTATCGGCTCAAGTGGTACGGGTAAATCAACCTTGCTGCGTACGGTGAACTTTCTAGAACAAGCAGATGAAGGTCGTATCACGATAGATGACATCTCCGTTGATACTCAAAAACACACTAAAGCCGAAGTATTAGCGCTGCGTCGTCGAACTGGCTTTGTGTTCCAAAACTATGCCCTGTTTGCCCATATGAATGCGCGCCAGAACATTGCCGAAGGTCTAGTGACCGTTCGAGGTTGGAAAAAAGCCGATGCTCTCAAACGAGCGCAACAAATTCTGGATGACATCGGCCTTGGGGATAAAGGCGATAGTTATCCAGCGGCATTATCTGGCGGCCAACAACAACGCGTGGGTATCGGCCGAGCGATGGCGCTGCAACCAGAACTGCTGTTGTTTGACGAACCAACTTCTGCGCTGGATCCTGAATGGGTCGGTGAAGTTCTCTCATTAATGAAGAAGTTAGCTAATCAGCATCAAACCATGCTGGTGGTGACGCACGAGATGCAATTCGCGAAAGAAGTCGCTGATAGAGTGATCTTCATGGCGGAAGGCAATATCGTTGAGCAAGGTTCTCCACAGGATATCTTCGATAATCCACAAGATCCTCGTTTGAAAAAATTCCTTAACCAAGTAGGAATAGAGTAACGATCAAGCATCAGGATCGATTGATCCTTGAGATTTTACTCACACTACGTATAATCGCCCGGCCGGAATTTCGTACTCATTGAGTCATTGACACATTATGTGAGTGTGATTACAATTCCGCCTCTTTGTTGAGAGGCGTCGGTTGTCCTTCTCTATATAAAGAGCTTCTTTATATAAGAAAGCAAATACCCACGCCGGGTTTAACAAGAACCTAAAACTACTGATCAGTAAAGGTAATTATCATGAAACGCACTTTTCAACCTACAGTTCTAAAGCGCAAGCGTACTCACGGCTTCCGTGCTCGCATGGCAACTAAGAACGGTCGTAAAGTTATCAACGCACGTCGTGCAAAAGGCCGTGCGCGCCTATCAAAATAATCGCTAGTTTATTTTGAACACGTACGCGTTTAATCGGGAGTTACGTTTGTTAACTCCCGAGCATTATCAAAACGTCTTCCAGCAAGCTCATCGAGCTGGCTCGCCTCATTTCACCATCATTGCTCGCAATAACAAACTTTCTCACCCACGATTAGGTTTAGCGGTTCCCAAAAAGCAAATCAAAACGGCTGTCGGTCGTAACCGATTTAAGCGTTTGGCTCGTGAAAGCTTTCGTAACAATCAACATCAGCTTCCAAACAAAGATTTTGTTGTGATTGCAAAGAAAAGCGCGCAAGATTTAAGCAATGAGGAAATTTTTAAGTTGTTTGATAAGCTATGGCAACGCCTGTCTCGCCCTTCACGTGGATAGCCATTGGGCTCGTTTATCTGTATCGCTGGTTTATCAGCCCTTTGATTGGTCCTCGTTGCCGGTTCACACCAACCTGTTCCACTTACGCGCTAGAAGCTTTGAGAGCTCACGGTTTTGTAAAAGGATGTTGGTTATCAGGCAAACGTCTATTAAAATGCCACCCTTTGAATGAAGGGGGGTATGACCCCGTTCCACCAGTCCAAAAACAAGACAGAGATAACTAACGATGGATTCTCAACGTAATATCCTGCTCATCGGTTTGGCCCTGGTTTCTTTTTTGCTGTTTCAACAATGGCAAGTTGCAAAGAATCCAGAACCTCAAGCAGTTGAACAGGCTCAATCAAGCAGCACTCTACCTGCACCATCTTTTGCTGATGAACTTGACCCAGTTCCTGGTCAACAGCAAGCTTCTGCAAAAACTATCACAGTAACGACTGATGTTTTAACTCTGTCGATCGACACCGTTGGTGGCGATGTGGTACATGCCAACCTTAACGAATACTCTGCTGAGTTAGATTCATCAGATTCCTTTGTTCTGCTTAAAGACGCTCAAGGTCACCAATTTATCGCTCAAAGCGGTCTAGTGGGTCCTCAAGGTATCGACTTGAGCAGCACAAATCGCCCTCACTACAACGTAAGTGCAGACAGCTTCACAATGGCTGACGGTCAAGATGAACTTCGCGTTCCGATGACATTCACTGCAAACGGCATCGAATACACCAAAACTTACATCTTTAAACGCGGCAGCTACGCGCTTAATGTTGAATACGATGTAGTGAACAACTCAGGCAACAACGCAACATTTGGTATGTACGCTCACCTACGTCAAAACCTAATGGACGATGGTGGTAGCATCACAATGCCTACTTACCGTGGTGGCGCATACTCAACAGAAGATACGCGTTATAAGAAGTACAGCTTTGATGATATGCAGGATCGCAACCTGTCTCTTAACCTAGCCGATGGCCAAGGTTGGGCAGCAATGATTCAGCACTACTTTGCCGCAGCTTGGATCCCACGTAACGAACCAGGTACTAACCTATACACTCGTGTAATTGGCAACCTAGGCGACATCGGCGTTCGTATGCCGAACAAAACTATCGCAACAGGCGATCAGGCTAAGTTTGAAGCAACACTTTGGGTTGGTCCAAAACTGCAAGATGAAATGGCAGAAGTGGCACCTAACCTAGACCTAGTAGTGGACTACGGCTGGTTATGGTTCATTGCGAAGCCTCTTCATATGTTGCTTTCATTCATCCAGAGCTTTGTTGGCAACTGGGGTGTGGCAATCATCTGTCTGACCTTCATCGTTCGTGGTGCAATGTACCCACTAACAAAAGCGCAATACACGTCTATGGCGAAAATGCGTATGCTTCAGCCTAAGCTGCAAGCTATGCGTGAGCGCATCGGTGATGACCGTCAGCGCATGAGCCAAGAAATGATGGAACTGTACAAGAAAGAGAAAGTGAACCCACTAGGTGGTTGTTTACCTCTTATCCTACAGATGCCTATCTTCATCGCGCTTTACTGGGCACTAATGGAATCGGTTGAGCTACGTCACTCTCCATTCTTCGGTTGGATTCATGACCTTTCAGCGCAGGACCCTTACTACATCCTGCCTCTACTGATGGGTGCGTCAATGTTCCTAATCCAGAAGATGAGCCCGACAACGGTAACGGATCCAATGCAGCAGAAGATCATGACCTTTATGCCGGTTATGTTTACCTTCTTCTTCTTGTTCTTCCCATCAGGTCTCGTTCTGTACTGGTTGGTGTCGAACATCGTAACGCTTATCCAGCAAACTCTGATCTACAAAGGATTAGAGAAAAAAGGCTTACACAGCAAGTAACCTTTTAGGAAATGATTGAGAAAGGCGGCCAAAAGGTCGCCTTTTTGTTTTTGGCTGATTACAATTCAGCTAATTAATTGTGATGGCTCCCTAGGTATCTTCCCTATAGCCCAGCTCAAAAGGCAAAATTATGACTACAGATACGATTGTCGCTCAAGCGACCGCGCCTGGTCGTGGCGGTGTCGGTATTATTCGAGTTTCTGGCCCTAAAGCCAACCAAGTGGCGTTAGAGGTCACTGGCAAAACACTAAAGCCCCGCTACGCAGAGTACCTGCCGTTTAAGTCAGAAGATGGCACTGTGCTTGATCAGGGCATCGCACTGTACTTCCCTAACCCACACTCATTTACAGGTGAAGACGTACTTGAGCTGCAAGGCCATGGCGGCCCTATCGTGATGGATATGCTGATAAAACGCATTCTAGGTATAGATGGTATTCGAGCTGCTCGTCCTGGTGAGTTCTCTGAGCGCGCGTTTCTGAACGATAAACTCGACCTCGCTCAAGCCGAAGCGATTGCAGACCTCATTGATGCCAGTTCTGAAGAAGCCGCAAAATCAGCGCTGCAATCCTTACAGGGCGCATTTTCAGGCCGCATTAATACCTTAGTTGAGTCGCTGATTCATTTGCGTATCTATGTTGAAGCAGCCATCGACTTCCCTGAAGAAGAGATCGACTTTTTGGCCGACGGTAAAGTGGCTGGTGACCTACAAGCCATCATCGACAACCTAGATGCGGTGCGCAAAGAAGCTAACCAAGGCGCTATTATGCGTGAAGGGATGAAAGTCGTGATTGCGGGTCGCCCAAATGCGGGCAAATCAAGCCTACTGAACGCGCTATCGGGTAAAGAATCTGCAATCGTAACCGACATCGCAGGAACCACGCGTGATGTACTGCGTGAGCATATCCATATTGATGGCATGCCTCTGCACATCATCGATACTGCAGGTTTGCGTGATGCTTCCGATGAAGTAGAGAAAATCGGTATCGAACGCGCGTGGGATGAAATAGCCCAAGCAGACCGCGTGTTGTTCATGGTGGATGGCACGACAACCGATGCCACCGATCCGAAAGATATCTGGCCAGATTTTGTGGATCGCCTACCAGACAACATTGGCATAACGGTGATCCGTAATAAAGCGGATCAAACGGGTGAAGATATGGGGATCTGCCACGTCAATAACCCTACCCTTATCCGTTTGTCAGCGAAGACTGGTGCAGGGGTTGAAGCTCTGCGCGATCATCTCAAGGAGTGTATGGGCTTCTCTGGCAACAGTGAAGGTGGGTTTATGGCTCGTCGTCGTCATCTCGATGCATTAGAGCGTGCCGCACAGCACCTTCAAATAGGCCAGGAGCAGCTTGAAGGCTATATGGCAGGTGAAATATTGGCTGAAGAGCTACGCATCACCCAACAACATCTCAATGAGATTACCGGTGAGTTCAGTTCTGACGACTTACTGGGACGAATCTTCTCTTCATTCTGTATCGGGAAGTAAATAATCGAACGCGCGGTGCTGAGCTTAACTCACACCGCGTTTCTTTTTGTACGGCAAGCCATCCATGAGCTTTAGCCGTCGCATTCAATAAGGAAGAAGTATGATCCACATTATTACAGGCAGCACGTTAGGTGGCGCAGAATACGTAGGGGATCACCTGAGTGATCTACTCAACGAGAATGGATTTGAAACAACGATCCACAACCAGCCTTCCCTCAGTGATATCGAAAATCAAGGTACGTGGTTGGTGATCACCTCTACACATGGAGCTGGTGAGTATCCTGATAATATCCAACCTTTTATCGCAGCATTACAAAATACACCGCCAAAAATGACTGATGTAAAATTTGCGGTGATTGCGATTGGTGACTCTAGCTACGATACGTTCTGTGCCGCTGGTCAACACGCTTATGATTTATTAGAGGATATTGGTGCAACCCCTCTCGCAGATTGCTTTAAAATCGATGTACTGAGCCATGATGTGCCAGAAGACGCCGCAGAGATGTGGTTAAAAGAGAATATCGAACGTTTTTAAACTCACGACTTTCCCTTCAACAGAGTCGAAATTCGGCTCTGTTTTCTCCCATGTGAATAACTCCCACCAAATTATTTTGTTTAACCGCTCAAAAACCAACCAAACAGACTGTGGATAACTACAATAAGATCCAGTGATTTTCCTTTAGTTATCCCAATAACAACTTTGATCAATTTTATCCCCTGTGCATAACTGCCACTTTTGATCCCAGGTAATCCTCGATCTGATCCAATCATGATCACAAGATATGATCCAAAGAAGATCCATGATCTTGTTGATCATTTTTAGGTTATCCACAGAAACGGTCGATCCTAATAGTAGATCTAATAAAAGATCATATATATAGATCTTATATATATTTATCTTGAAGCTTAAAACGGATAAAACGAGAAAACGTTTTTCTCTCTGGCATAAAGCAGGTAAAATACGGCTCCTTTATCTGTCCATTAAATCCCTTTGAATACCTGAGGTCAGTTCATGCTTTATCACGAAAACTTTGACGTCATTGTTGTCGGTGGCGGACACGCAGGAACGGAAGCCGCGCTCGCATCTGCACGCACAGGACAAAAAACGCTTCTCCTTACCCATAACATCGATACATTAGGCCAGATGTCTTGTAATCCGGCGATCGGTGGTATTGGTAAAGGTCACTTAGTAAAAGAAGTAGATGCTATGGGCGGTTTGATGGCTGAAGCCATCGACCATGCAGGTATTCAGTTTCGTACACTAAATGCCTCCAAAGGTCCTGCAGTACGAGCAACTCGAGCTCAAGCCGATCGCGCTCTGTACAAAGCGTACGTTCGTAATGCATTAGAAAATGCGCCTAACTTAACGTTGTTCCAGCAGTCAGTTGATGATCTGATTGTTGAACAAGATCGCGCAGTTGGTGTGGTAACTCAAATGGGACTTCGCTTTCATGCGAAAGCCGTTGTGCTAACCGTGGGTACCTTCCTTGGTGGTAAGATCCACATAGGTATGGAAAGCTCGTCTGGTGGTCGTGCCGGGGATCCACCATCGATCGCATTAGCGGATCGACTGCGTGAACTGCCGTTCCGTGTGGATCGTTTAAAAACAGGTACTCCACCGCGCATTGATGCTCGTACTGTTGATTTTTCAGTGCTAGAAGCTCAGCACGGTGATAACCCAACGCCTGTATTCTCGTTCATGGGCAAACGTGAACAGCATCCGCGTCAGATTCCATGTTTCATCACCCACACCAATGAACAAACTCACGATGTGATCCGCAGTAACTTGGATCGCAGTCCAATGTACGCAGGTGTGATTGAAGGTATTGGTCCTCGTTACTGTCCGTCTATTGAAGACAAAGTGATGCGTTTCGCTGACAAAAACAGCCACCAAATCTTCATTGAGCCAGAAGGCCTAACCACGCACGAGTTATACCCTAATGGTATCTCGACCAGCTTGCCATTTGATGTGCAAGTACAAATCGTGCGCTCAATGAAAGGGTTTGAAAATGCACACATCGTTCGCCCAGGTTATGCGATTGAATATGATTTCTTCGATCCACGTGATTTGAAGCAAACGTACGAGACGAAGTTCATCCATGGTTTGTTCTTTGCTGGCCAGATTAATGGTACGACTGGCTACGAAGAAGCCGCAGCGCAAGGCTTGATGGCGGGCCTAAACGCAAGCTTGTTTAGCCAAGACAAAGAAGGCTGGAGCCCACGTCGTGACCAAGCTTACATGGGCGTGTTGATTGATGACTTATCGACCATGGGTACCAAAGAGCCGTACCGCATGTTCACTTCTCGTGCGGAATACCGCCTGCTACTTCGTGAAGATAACGCCGATTTACGTTTAACGGAAAAAGCGCGCGAGCTAGGCTTGATTGATGATGTTCGTTGGGCTCGCTTTAACGAGAAAATCAACAATATGGAAACGGAGCGTCAGCGTTTGAAAGCAACGTGGATGAATCCGAAATCAGAGGGTGTTGATGAGCTGAACAAGCTGCTGAAAACCCCAATGGCCCGTGAAGCGAGTGGTGAGGATCTTCTGCGTCGTCCAGAGATCACTTATTCGCAACTGACGCAACTTGAAGCGTTTGCTCCTGCACTTGAAGATCAGCAAGCGGCTGAGCAAGTTGAAATTCAAGTGAAATACGATGGTTACATCAAGCGTCAGCAGGAAGAGATCGAAAAATCACTGCGTCACGAAAATACCAAGTTACCTGCTGATTTGGATTACCGCGATGTAAAAGGTTTATCAAACGAAGTCGTTGCTAAACTGAGCGAGGCCAAACCAGAGAGCATCGGTATTGCATCACGCATTTCTGGTATTACGCCTGCTGCAATTTCTATTCTACTTGTTCACTTGAAAAAGCATGGTTTGCTGAAGAAAGGTGAGGAAGAATAATGAGCGCATTGCGAACAAAGCTGGATTCACTGATCGCGAAAACCGACTTGGAAGTGTCAGAACAGCAACGAGAGCAGTTAGTTGGTTATGTCGAACTGCTCGATAAATGGAACAAAGCGTACAATTTAACATCGGTACGTGATCCGCTTGATATGTTAGTGAAACATATTCTTGATAGTATCGTTGTAAGCGCACACCTGCCCGGTGAGCGCTTCATTGATGTTGGTACTGGTCCGGGGTTGCCGGGCATCCCTTTGGCAATCATGAACCCTGAGAAAACCTTCTTTTTGCTCGACAGTCTTGGCAAACGCATTCGTTTTATCAAGCAAGTCGTGCACACATTAGGGCTGAAAAACGTGACACCAATTCAAAGTCGCGTCGAAGAATTCCAACCTGAAGAAAAATTTGATGGCGTTTTGAGTCGAGCTTTTGCTTCAATGACAGACATGGTGGAATGGTGCCACCATTTGCCGAAACAAGAGCACGGGGTGTTTCTAGCGCTGAAAGGACAGCACCCTAAAGATGAAATGGATCAGCTTCCTGAATGGTGCAGTGTGACAGAGATCATATCTTTGGCTGTTCCTGAGTTGGAAGGTGATCGTCATCTAGTAATCTTATCGCGCAAGGAAAATTAGCGAGGTAATCGTGGGTAAAATTGTAGCAATCGCCAACCAGAAAGGTGGGGTCGGCAAAACAACAACGTGCATTAACTTAGCGGCTTCGATGGCGGCAACAAAGCGCAAGGTTTTGGTGATCGATCTCGACCCGCAAGGCAATGCTACGATGGCCAGTGGCGTGGATAAGTATATGGTCGACGCCACCGCATACGATCTTTTGGTCGAAGATACACCGTTCGATCAAGTCGTTTGTACCCAAACAACAGGGAAGTATGATTTGATCGCGGCGAACGGAGACGTCACCGCGGCAGAAATCAAATTGATGGAAGTTTTCGCTCGTGAAGTGCGTCTAAAAAATGCATTGTCGTCAGTTCGCGATAACTATGATTTCATCTTTATTGATTGTCCTCCTTCTCTAAACCTTCTTACAATCAATGCGATGGCGGCAGCTGACTCTGTGCTGGTGCCGATGCAATGTGAATACTTTGCGTTAGAAGGTTTAACTGCTCTTATGGATACAATCAGCAAGTTAGCGGCTGTCGTGAATGAAAACCTCAAAATCGAAGGTTTATTGCGTACCATGTACGACCCACGCAACCGCTTATCGAATGAAGTATCCGATCAACTTAAAAAACACTTTGGGAATAAAGTTTACCGTACTGTCATTCCGCGTAATGTTCGTTTGGCTGAAGCACCAAGTCACGGTAAGCCTGCAATGTACTACGATAAGTACTCCGCAGGTGCCAAAGCGTATCTTGCTCTAGCGGGCGAAATGCTCCGCCGCGAAGAAATCCCAGTTTAACTCTAACCTAAGGAATTCAATCCCATGTCTAAGCGTGGTCTCGGAAAAGGACTGGATGCGTTATTGTCGACCAGTTCGTTTGCTCGTGAAAAACAGCATATTGCATCGCATAGCCAAGAATTATCGGCAGACGGTGAGTTAACCGATTTAGCGATTGGTCAATTGCAGCCGGGCGTATACCAACCGCGTAAAGATATGGCGCCTGAAGCGCTAGAAGAACTAGCGGCTTCGATTCAATCACAAGGCATTATTCAACCAATCGTGGTTCGCCAGGTCGAAAATGGTCAGTTTGAGATCATCGCAGGTGAGCGCCGCTGGCGTGCTGCAAGGCAGGCGGGTTTAAAACGCGTGCCGTGTTTGGTGAAAAAAGTTGAAGATCGTGCCGCCATCGCCATGGCGTTGATTGAAAACATTCAACGTGAAGACTTGAATGTGATTGAGGAAGCCCAAGCGCTTGAGCGTCTACAAGATGAATTCACGCTGACACATCAGCAAGTGGCCGATGTGATTGGTAAATCAAGAACGACGGTGAGTAACCTATTACGTCTGAATCAGTTGGAAGTTGATGTAAAAGGTCTGGTTGCAGATAAAAAATTGGAAATGGGTCATGCTCGAGCTCTGTTAGCGTTAGAAGGCGAACAGCAAGTCGAAGTAGCTCAACAAGTGGCTAAGAAGCAAATGACTGTTCGCCAAACCGAACAGTTAGTAAAAAAGTGCTTAGCCCCACAAAATGAGCAAAAAGGGCAACAAGAGGATACCGAAGCCGAGCAAATGTCGCATAAATTGAGTCAGCTGCTTGATGCAAAAGTTTCTCTTACCCGTTCTGCAAACGGAAAAGCGAAATTGACGATAAGTCTTGATGAGCCTCACAAATTGGACCAACTAATTGCCAAGCTTGAGGCCTAGATGAGATAATTGATTTAGGTCAATTAATCTAATTAATCGAATTTTGTGCGAAAGTTGTCGTTTTGTAAACAAAACTGTAAGTTTTTGATGCAATCGAATTGCTTTACGTTGAACTGAACGTATAATTTTCGCCAATTTCCCAGCACAGAGAGTTAAGTGCGAAGTGGATATTACTAGAGGTACGAATACATGGTAGCTGCGTTAGCTAGACCAGGACGAGAGCTCGCAAGGCAATTGTTAATGATCCAGTCTGGCGCGGTTATTTTTGTGGCAGCAGGAATGGCGGTAGCCATAAATCCTGACTGGGGATTTTCAGCGCTGATTGGCGGAGGCATTTTTGTTGTTGCCAATGCAGTATTCGCGCTGTGTGCTTTCATGTTTAGTGGAGCTCGCGCTGCCAAGCGCATCGCTGCTTCCTTCTATACGGGTGAAGTACTGAAAATTCTCATCACGGTTGCACTGTTCTATGTTGCCTACATGTATATGCAGGTGGAACTTGTTCCCCTCAAACTAACCTATTTGCTGGTACTAGGTATTAATATCTGTGCACCAGTGCTATTCATTAACAACAAAAAATAGGATGAGTTATGGCTGCGCCAGGTGAAGCGCTAACATCGTCCGGTTACATTGCCCACCACCTTTCTAACCTATCGCTATACAAGTTGGGTTTAGTAGGGTCGGAGACAAGTTTCTGGAACGTACATATCGATAGCCTGTTTTTTTCTTGGTTTACTGGTTTAATTTTCCTCGGAATTTTTTACAAAGTAGCAAAGAGAACAACAGCGGGTGTACCGGGTAAGCTTCAGTGTGCTGTAGAAATGATCGTTGAATTTGTCGCCGATAACGTCAAAGACACGTTCCATGGACGCAACCCACTGATCGCGCCTTTAGCACTGACTATCTTTTGTTGGGTATTTTTGATGAACGTGATGGACTTAGTTCCTATCGACTTCTTACCATACCCAGCAGAGCATTGGCTAGGTATTCCTTACCTTAAGGTTGTACCGTCTGCTGATGTGAATATCACCATGGCTATGGCTCTAGGCGTTTTTGCATTGATGATTTACTACAGCATCAAAGTAAAAGGTCTAGGTGGATTCGCAAAAGAACTTGCACTACATCCATTCAATCACCCACTGATGATTCCGTTTAACCTACTAATTGAAGTGGTATCGCTATTAGCGAAACCTCTATCACTTGGTATGCGTCTATTCGGTAACATGTTCGCGGGTGAGGTTGTATTCATTCTTTGTGCGGCAATGCTACCATGGTACTTACAATGGATGGGTTCACTACCGTGGGCAATCTTCCATATCTTGGTTATTACGATTCAAGCCTTCGTATTCATGATGTTGACAATTGTTTACCTGTCAATGGCACACGAAGATCCTGATCATTAATTTTTTTAAAGCTTTTTATTTGGGCACTAAGCCAACAACTATAAATTGGAGATAGTAATGGAAACTTTACTGAGCTTTTCTGCAATCGCCGTAGGTATTATCGTCGGTCTTGCTTCTCTTGGTACAGCGATTGGTTTCGCACTGCTAGGTGGTAAATTCCTAGAAGGTGCTGCACGTCAACCAGAAATGGCTCCTATGCTACAAGTTAAGATGTTCATCATCGCGGGTCTACTTGATGCGGTTCCAATGATCGGTATCGTAATCGCGCTACTATTCACTTTCGCAAACCCATTCGTTGGTCAACTAGGTTAATCACCTTTAACTCGGGACGGGCGATTATCGCTTGTCACTGATTAACACTAAGTCCAAATAGAGGGGTAGCTGTTGTGAACATAAACGCAACTCTGCTAGGTCAAGCAATCTCGTTCGCACTATTTGTGTGGTTCTGCATGAAGTATGTATGGCCACCATTGATGCAAGCGATCGAAGAGCGTCAGAAGAAAATTGCTGATGGTCTTCAAGCAGCAGAACGTGCTGCGAAAGACTTGGATCTAGCACAAGCCAACGCTTCTGATCAATTGAAAGAAGCGAAGCGCACAGCAACTGAGATCATCGAACAAGCGAACAAACGTAAGTCTCAAATTCTTGATGAAGCTCGCGAGGAAGCTCAGGCAGAACGCCAGAAAATCCTAGCGCAAGCAGAAGCAGAACTTGAAGCTGAACGCAATCGTGCACGCGATGAGCTGCGCAAACAAGTTGCTACTCTGGCTGTAGCTGGTGCTGAGAAAATCCTTGAGCGTTCTATCGATAAAGATGCGCAAAAAGATATTCTCGACAACATTACTGCAAAACTTTAAGTCTGGGGGCGCATATGTCTGATTTGACTACTATCGCACGCCCCTATGCTAAAGCAGCCTTCGACTTTGCTTTAGAGAAAGACCAGTTGGACCAATGGGGCCAAATGTTATCTTTTGCTGCTGAAGTGGCCAAAAACGAACAAATGAACGAACTACTAACGGGTTCGGTTTCTGCTGACAAAATGGCAGAAATTTTTGTTGCAGTTTGCGGCGAACAAGTTGATGCGCACGGTCAAAACCTTTTGAAGGTAATGGCTGAGAATGGTCGTTTAGCGGCCCTTCCTGATGTTTGCACGGAGTTTTTTACTCTGAAAAAAGAACATGAGAAAGAAATTGATGTTGAAGTAATTTCAGCAACAGAGCTTTCTGATGAACAACTTGCAAACATTGGCAGCAAACTTGAAAAGCGTCTTGAACGCAAAGTGAAGCTGAATTGCAGTGTAGATGAGACCCTACTTGGTGGGGTTATTATTCGAGCCGGAGACCTAGTCATCGATGACTCAGCGCGTGGTCGTTTGAACCGCCTGAGCGATGCATTGCAGTCTTAATGGGGATTGGAGCATGCAACTTAATTCCACGGAAATTAGCGATCTGATCAAACAACGTATCGAATCTTTCGAAGTTGTTAGTGAAGCTCGCAACGAGGGTACTATCGTATCGGTAAGCGATGGTATCATCCGCATCCACGGCCTAGCGGACGTGATGCAAGGTGAAATGATTGAATTACCGGGTGGCCGTTATGCACTGGCACTTAACCTTGAGCGTGACTCGGTTGGTGCGGTTGTAATGGGCCCATATGCTGACCTTAAGGAAGGCATGAAAGTTACAGGTACTGGCCGCATTCTTGAAGTGCCAGTTGGTCCAGAACTACTAGGCCGCGTAGTAAACACGCTGGGTGAGCCTATCGATGGTAAAGGTCCAATCGAAGCGAAAATGACTTCACCTGTAGAAGTGATCGCACCAGGTGTAATCGACCGTAAATCGGTAGACCAACCTGTGCAAACTGGTTATAAGTCAGTTGACTCTATGATCCCAATCGGTCGTGGTCAGCGTGAGCTTATCATCGGTGACCGTCAGATTGGTAAAACAGCACTGGCGATCGACGCGATCATCAACCAGAAAGACTCTGGTATTTTCTCTATCTACGTAGCAATCGGTCAGAAAGCATCGACTATCGCTAACGTTGTTCGCAAACTAGAAGAGCACGGCGCACTACAAAACACTATCGTTGTAGTTGCATCAGCTTCTGAATCTGCAGCGCTTCAATACCTAGCGCCTTACGCAGGTTGTGCGATGGGTGAATACTTCCGCGATCGCGGTGAAGACGCACTGATTGTTTACGATGATCTATCTAAGCAAGCGGTAGCTTACCGTCAGATCTCTCTACTACTTAAACGTCCACCAGGCCGTGAGGCATTCCCAGGTGACGTATTCTACTTACACTCGCGTCTACTAGAGCGTGCAGCTCGTGTAAACGAAGAGTACGTAGAGCGTTTCACTAACGGTGAAGTGAAAGGTAAGACTGGTTCTTTGACTGCTCTTCCTATCATCGAAACTCAAGCAGGTGACGTTTCAGCATTCGTACCGACTAACGTAATCTCGATTACCGATGGTCAGATCTTCCTACAAACTGAGCTATTCAACGCTGGTGTTCGTCCTGCTGTTGACCCAGGTATCTCAGTATCTCGTGTAGGTGGTTCAGCTCAGACGAAAATCATCAAGAAACTATCAGGTGGTATCCGTACAGCACTAGCTGCATACCGTGAACTAGCGGCATTTGCTCAGTTCTCTTCTGACCTTGATGACGCAACGAAGAAACAGCTAGACCATGGTCAAAAAGTTACAGAACTAATGAAGCAGAAGCAGTACGCTCCAATGTCTGTATTTGACCAAGCTCTAACTATCTTCGCGGCAGAGCGCGGTTACCTTGATGATGTAGAACTTAACAAAGTTCTAGATTTCGAGGCGGCTCTACTATCGTACGCTCGCGGTCAATACGCTGAACTAGCAGCTGAGATCGACAAGTCTGGCGCTTACAACGATGAAATCGAAGCTCAGTTGAAGAAACTGACTGACGACTTCAAAGCAACCCAAACTTGGTAATTAGGTCGGTGGCAGTTTCTGCCACCAACTAACGGAGAGTAACGATGGCCGGCGCAAAAGAGATACGTAATAAAATCGGTAGTGTTAAAAGCACTCAGAAAATTACGAAAGCGATGGAAATGGTAGCAGCTTCAAAAATGCGTCGTTCTCAAGATGCAATGGAAGCTTCTCGTCCATACGCTGAAACAATGCGTAAAGTGATCGGTCATGTGGCTAACGCAAACCTAGAGTACCGTCATCCGTACCTAGAAGAGCGTGAAGCTAAACGTGTTGGTTACATCATCGTTTCGACAGACCGTGGTCTGTGTGGTGGTTTGAACATTAACGTGTTCAAAAAAGCCGTTACAGACATGCAAGCATGGAGAGAGAAAGGTGCTGAGATTGAGCTAGCCGTTGTTGGCTCAAAAGCAACAGCTTTCTTTAAACATGGTGGCGCAAAAGTTGCGGCACAGGTTTCTGGTCTTGGAGATAATCCAAGCCTACAAGACCTAATCGGCTCTGTTGGCGTAATGCTGAAGAAATACGATGAAGGTGAACTGGACCGTCTATATGTAGTATTCAACAAGTTTGTAAATACTATGGTTCAGCAACCAACGATCGATCAATTGCTACCTTTGCCTAAATCGGACAGCGAAGAGATGCAGCGTGAGCATTCATGGGACTACATCTATGAGCCTGAACCAAAACCTCTACTGGATACGCTATTAGTGCGTTACGTAGAGTCTCAGGTATACCAAGGTGTGGTTGAGAACCTTGCTTGTGAGCAAGCGGCTCGAATGATTGCGATGAAGGCTGCAACGGATAACGCAACCAGTTTGATTGACGATTTGGAACTTGTGTACAACAAAGCCCGTCAGGCTGCGATTACACAAGAACTATCAGAAATCGTTGGTGGTGCAGCTGCGGTTTAAGCTTAGGTAAAACGAAATAGTTTAGAGGATTAACGATGGCTACAGGTAAGATCGTACAGATCATCGGTGCGGTAGTCGACGTAGAGTTCCCACAGAGCGATGTACCTAGTGTATATGACGCTCTAAACGTAACGGACTCAAAAGAGCGTCTAGTTCTTGAAGTTCAACAACAGCTAGGCGGTGGCGTAGTTCGTTGTATCGTAATGGGTAGCTCTGATGGTTTACGTCGTGGAGTAGAAGTGGTTAACACTGGCGCTCCAATTTCAGTACCAGTAGGTACTAAAACTCTAGGTCGTATCATGAACGTCCTAGGTGACGCGATTGACGAGCGTGGTGAAGTGGGTGCGGAAGAGGTTTACTCTATCCACCGTAGTGCACCAAGCTACGAAGAGCAATCAAACGAAATTGCACTTCTAGAAACGGGCGTTAAAGTAATCGACCTAATTTGTCCATTCGCTAAGGGTGGTAAAATCGGTCTATTCGGTGGTGCTGGTGTAGGTAAGACCGTTAACATGATGGAACTTATCAACAACATCGCACTACAGCACTCAGGTCTATCAGTATTTGCTGGTGTTGGTGAGCGTACTCGTGAAGGTAACGATTTCTACTACGAGATGCAGGAAGCGGGCGTTGTAAACGTTGAGAAGCCTGAAGAATCAAAAGTAGCGATGGTTTACGGTCAGATGAACGAGCCACCAGGTAACCGTCTACGTGTTGCACTGACTGGTCTAACAATGGCAGAGCGTTTCCGTGACGAAGGTCGTGACGTACTACTGTTCATTGATAACATCTACCGTTACACACTTGCAGGTACAGAGGTATCAGCACTACTAGGTCGTATGCCTTCTGCGGTAGGTTACCAGCCAACTCTTGCAGAAGAGATGGGTGTACTTCAGGAGCGTATCACGTCAACGAAATCAGGTTCTATCACGTCTGTACAGGCGGTATACGTACCAGCGGATGACTTGACTGACCCGTCTCCAGCAACAACGTTCGCGCACTTGGATGCAACGGTTGTACTTAACCGTAACATCGCTGCAATGGGTCTATACCCTGCGATCGACCCGCTAGATTCAACATCTCGTATGCTTGATCCACTAGTCGTTGGTCAAGATCACTACGAAGTTGCTCGTGGTGTTCAGCAGACTCTTCAGCGCTACAAAGAGCTGAAAGATATCATTGCTATCCTAGGTATGGACGAGCTATCTGAAGAAGATAAGCAAGTTGTATCTCGTGCACGTAAGATTGAGCGTTTCCTAACTCAGCCTTACCACGTAGCAGAAGTATTTACAGGTGACCCTGGTATTTACGTACCTCTAAAAGAGACTCTACGTGGCTTTAAAGGCCTACTAGCTGGTGAATACGACGACATTCCTGAGCAGGCATTTATGTACTGCGGTAGCATCGACGATGCTATTGAGAATGCGAAGAAGCTATAAGGCTAACTAGGAGGCGATATGGCAGCAATAACCTTTCACCTAGACGTAGTAAGCGCTGAGAAGAAAATCTTCTCTGGTCGTGTTGAAACGTTTCAGGTGACCGGTAGCGAAGGTGAACTTGGTATTTTCCATGGTCACACACCGCTGCTGACCGCTATCAAGCCTGGTATGGTGCGTATTGTGAAACAGCACGGCCACGAAGAAATTATTTATGTTTCTGGTGGTATGGTAGAGATTCAGCCTGGTACAGCGACTGTACTAGCTGATACAGCTATCCGTGGTGAAGAGCTAGACGCAGCGAAGGCAGAAGAAGCCAAACGCCGCGCTGAGGAGCAAATCCAGAATCAGCATGGTGACATGGACTTCGCACAAGCGGCCAGTGAACTGGCTAAAGCCATTGCTCAGCTACGAGTTATCGAGCTGACAAAAAAGCGTCGCTAAGCTCAATTAGCAACGTTGCATGAAAAAAGGCGGCCAATTGGTCGCCTTTTTGATTAATTTTAGTTGGAAATTTACATCCCACCATTAACTAATCCTTCCAAGGTGTTTAAAATAACGCCCAATTAAAATAGAACGTCAATAGGTTATTAATGAAATTCAGTGCTGTGATCCTTGCTGCGGGTAAAGGTACCCGTATGTATTCAAACATGCCTAAAGTGCTACACACTTTGGCAGGGAAGCCAATGGCAAAACATGTTATCGATACATGTACAGGTCTTGGCGCACAAAACATCCACTTAGTATATGGTCACGGTGGTGATCAAATGCAGCAAACGCTAGCAGAAGAGCCTGTAAACTGGGTACTGCAAGCGGAGCAACTAGGTACAGGTCATGCGGTTGATCAAGCGTCTCCGAAGTTTGAAGACGATGAAAAAGTACTGGTGCTTTACGGTGATGTTCCACTGATTTCAGCTGAAACGATTGAAAACCTATTAGATGCACAGCCAACAGGCGGTATTGCACTACTAACAGTGATTCTAGATAACCCGACAGGCTACGGTCGTATTATCCGTAAGAATGGTCCTGTTGTTGCGATCGTTGAGCAAAAAGATGCAACAGAAGAACAAAAACAAATTAAAGAGATCAACACTGGCGTGATGGTTGCGACTGGTGGGGATCTTAAGCGTTGGTTGTCTGGCTTAAACAACAACAACGCACAAGGCGAATACTACCTAACTGACGTTATTGCAGCTGCACACGATGAAGGTCGTGCCGTTGAGGCAGTACACCCAGTCAATGCCATTGAGGTGGAAGGGGTCAACGACCGCGCACAGCTTGCTCGTCTAGAGCGTGCTTTCCAGTCAATGCAAGCTCAGAAACTACTAGAGCAAGGTGTCATGCTACGCGATCCAGCACGCTTTGATTTGCGTGGTGAGTTACAGTGCGGTATGGACTGTGAAATCGACGTGAATGTTATCATCGAAGGTAAAGTTTCACTGGGTGATAACGTGGTTATCGGTGCGGGTTGTGTACTGAAAGATTGTGAAATCGACGACAACACCATCGTTCGCCCTTACAGTGTGATTGAAGGTGCAACGGTTGGTGAAGAATGTACGGTTGGTCCATTTACTCGCCTTCGTCCTGGTGCTGAAATGCGTAACGATTCCCATGTGGGTAACTTCGTTGAAGTGAAAAATGCGCGCATCGGAGAAGGTTCAAAAGCGAACCACCTAACTTACTTAGGTGATGCAGAGATCGGTCAACGTACTAACATCGGTGCAGGTACTATCACTTGTAACTACGATGGTGCGAACAAGTTTAAAACCATCATCGGTAATGATGTTTTTGTTGGTTCTGATAGCCAGCTGGTGGCGCCTGTCACTATCGCTGATGGCGCAACCATCGGTGCTGGCACGACACTAACAAAAGATGTTGAAGAAGGTGAGTTAGTAATTACTCGCGTCAAAGAGCGCAAAATTACTGGCTGGCAGCGTCCTGTAAAACAGAAATAAGCAATACCTGCACTCTATCGCTATATTGTCAAAGCCGCTCAACAAGTGCGGCTTTGTTGTTTCTAGCTAATGCTTCATCGCTAGTAGCTAGGAATGGCAATACGTTTTTCGAGCCAACGAACGGCTTGAGATACAAATAGGATGAGCAACAAGTACTCCAAAACGAGGAAGGTATAAATCTCTAAGGGTAAGTACTCATTCACCACCAGCTCATTAGCACGGCGAGTGAGATCGCTTAAACCAATCACGCTGACTAAAGAACTCATCTTGAGAATGTAGACAAATTGATTACCCAGTGGTGGGAGAATTTGCCGAAACGCTTGGGGAAGAATTACCAAGCGCATCTTTTGCCAATAGCTTAAGCCCAAAGACTCAGCTGCTTCATGCTGGCCACGGCTGATAGCTTGTATCCCACCGCGAAACACTTCCGCCATAAACGCACTCTCAGCGATAGTCAGTGCAATAACACCCGCCCAAAAGTGATTGAGTGAGACATCCAATAGCGTAGGCATGCCGTAATACACCCAAAGTAGTAAGACTAAAACTGGCACTGAACGGATCACCTCGACATAAATACGGTTTATCCACTTCAGAGAGGCAGAGTCCGACAGAGCGGGTAACGCAACGATCAGACCCAAGCTCATCGCAAATAACATACTGAGGAGTGATACCTGAATGGTGTCATTAAACCCAGCGATTAAAAACTTTAGATTGGTGAGCCCTTGATCCGTCGAAGGGTCAAGTACATACCAGCCCCATTGATAATCTGAACAACCAGTGAGTAATAGCAGTGAAAACAGCCATAGAGTTCGAAACGTCACATTTACTCCCTGAATTAACTAAAAAACTTCCTTTGTTGCTGCTATGTTATCAGTAGAGCTCTAATAAAGGTTAATTATTAAACCGTATAAGGTCATTATTTTTAAGGGAATAAAAATGAGAAAGATTTTACTAGTGCTAGGAATGTGTTTGCTTGCTGCGACTCAAGTCGCTCACGCTGAAAGCCGTCTTCAATCTATTTTAGACAATGGCGTACTCCGAGTTGGAACGACGGGAGATTGGAATCCGATGACGATGAAAGACCCCGCGACAAACAGTTATCGTGGCTTCGATATCGATGTAACAACAGAACTTGCTAAAGATCTCGGTGTAAAAGTGGAGTATGTTCCCACGGATTGGAAGACGCTAGTTAATGGCATTACCGCCAACAAGTACGATATTACTGGCAGCGCATCTCTGAACATGTCGCGCGCGAAAGTAGCTGGATACAGCCAGCCATATTTCTACCTTGCCTTTGTACCTGTGGTGCAAAAGAAAGATCTCGCCAAATTCTCTGATTGGGCGGATTTTAATAAACCAGAAGTAAAAGTCGCGGCGACGTTAGGTACGGTACAAGAAAAAATGGTGAAAGAGTTCTTCCCGTCTGCTCAGCATATTGTTATTGAAGCGCCAGCGCGCGACTTCCAAGAACTACTAGCTCGCAGGGCCGATGTATCGGTGACGTCCAATGTGGAAGCTGCGACGTTGGTGGATAAGTTTAAACAATTGGCGATAGTGCCAGTGACCGCACCGCGTAAACCAACCCCAATTGCTATGTTGTTGCCGCAAGACGATCAAGTATGGATTAATTACATCAATCACTGGGTAGAGTTGAAAAAGACTCAAGGCTTTTTTAAGCAGACTGCCAGGAAATGGGGGTTGAAAAGCTTATAAACAGAAAGAGCCGCATTGCGCGGCTCTTTTTATTATCTGAACGATTAAAGTTCGTCTTCACTCACGACTCGGGCGTTGTCAGGAGTCGTAAAGTGCTTGGATAATTCGCGATTCGACAGAATGTATCCCATCCACAGCCCACCCATACAGATGATGATTGCGATGCCAGTAACCATCTGAGCTTGGCTTGCCATTGCGGCTACCAATGCACTTGAGAAGCTACTTACACAGATTTGCAGGCTGTTTTGCAGACCTGCTGCTGTTGCAGGGCTCTGTTGTGCGCTGGCCAATGCACGGTTTACCACGATTGGGTACAGCGCGCCGTTAGCAACGGCAATCAAACAGAATGGCGCAAGAATAGGCCAAATCGATGACAGATCCCACTGTGAAGCAATGAAAATCATTAATGCCGCGACACTAAATAGGCCAATCAGTTGGCGCAGAACCTTTTCATCACCAAATTTTCGAACGCCTACTTTACCTAAGTAGCCACCAGCCATAAACGCGATGGTTTGTGGGATAAAGCTCAAACCAATATCTTTTGCTTCGTAGCCCAGTTGCGCCATGATTTCTGGCATCCCAGTTAGGTAAGCAAAGAATGCAGCTGAAGCCGTCGCAAACATAAACACGTTGCCAAGGTATTTTTTAGAACTCAGCAGCGCTTTGATGTCGGCAGACATACTGGTTTGTTTGATTTCTGCTTTCTCGTCTTTTTGTGCCATGGTCGCAAAGACCAAAAAGACACCAACCAGTGTTAGCGTAATAAAGATACTGTGCCAGCCGAAGTTATCTGCCAACACAACCCCTAATTGAGGTGCTAGTGCTGGTGATAGCGCGACGAGTGGCATGATTGTCGCAAAAATTTGTTGGCTACTGCTTGAGTAGCGTTTAATGACCATAGCCTGCCAGATCACGGCTGGTGCACACACACCGATAGCTTGGATAAAGCGCAGTGTGAGTAGTTGCCATACTTGATCACAGAAAGCCAAACCGAATGACGCGATAGTAAATAGCACCAACCCGGCTGCGAGTGTATTACGATGGCCAAATTTATCGGATGCCAATCCCCACATTAGCTGGCCAATCGCCATACCAACGAGGAATACCGTTAAAGAGAGCGCAATTTGCTCAGGGCCTGTTGCAAAGTCGATTTCCATCGCTTTGAATGCTGGCAGATACATATCGGTAGCAACGAAGCCAAGCATCGATAATGCTGCCAGATAAATGAGCTGTAGTTTTGAGATTTTCATGATTCAACCAGTCAAATTATTTAATCATTTTTTAATCAACATCAGTTGGCGCCAACCCTGATTTATTTACTTTATTATTCTATTTTTCGATTTTGAGAAAATAAAACGCTAAAATTGTTGGTTATCAATCAAATTTTTTGAAAGGTTAAATCATGTTCTCTAAAGCGTCTTTGGAAATGCTGGATACGGTTGCCCGTTTAGGCAGTTTCACCGCTGCGGCTGAGGTATTGCATAAAGTCCCCTCAGCCATCAGCTATGGAGTAAGGCAGGTCGAGCAAGATTTAGATGTGGTGCTGTTTCGACGTTTACCAAGGAAAGTCGAGCTAACTCCAGCGGGTGAACTTTTTATGGCCGAGGCGCGCTCTTTGCTGCGTCAAATGGAAGAGGTGAAAGCACAAACGCGGCGAGCGGCTCAAGGATGGAAAAGCACGTTAAAGCTGACCTTAGATAACGTGGTGAAGTTAGAAAAACTCAAACCTTTGGTGGAAGATTTCTATCGCGAGTTTGAATTTGCTGAATTGCAGATCAATATGGAGGTCTTCAATGGTTCTTGGGAAGCCATAGCACAAGGTCGAGCCGACATTGTCGTTGGCGCGACATCTGCGGTTCCCGTTGGGGGAGATTTTGAAGTCAAAGATATGGGCGTATTAGATTGGGCATTTGTAATGTCACCCGCTCATCCTTGCGTTCGACAACAAGTGCTTACTGAAGCGTTTGTGAGTCAATTTCCGGCGATCTGTCTTGATGATACTTCGAACGTGCTGCCAAAACGCCATACTGGCCATTATCCGCAACAGCGCCGATTATTATTGCCCAATTGGTATAGTGCGATTGAATGTTTAAAAAATGGGGTGGGCGTGGGTTACATGCCACGTCATATTGCAACACCCTTAATCAATGATGGTGTGCTGGTGGAGAAGGTCATGCCGGATGATAAACCGCTCAGTCACTGCTGCTTAGTATGGCGCAAAGATGATAATCATAAATTGATCCAGTGGATGGTGGACTATCTTGGGTCGCCTAATCAGCTACATAAAGATTGGTTACAGTCATAAAAAACACCTCGCATTAGCGAGGTGTTTTCATTGATATGTTTAAAATGTGGCGTTTTATGACAAGAAAAACTTATACGATGGGTTGTCTGTCTCGTCTTTGCATTGATAGCCAAGTTCACGTAAATGTGCAGAAAACTGAGCTAAATCGCTTTCATCTAACTCGAAACCACATAAAACACGTCCGTAGTCAGCGCCGTGGTTACGGTAGTTGAACAAACTGATATTCCAGTGTGTGCCGAGTGTGCTTAAGAACTTAAGTAGCGCCCCAGGGTACTCTGGGAATTCAAAGCTGTAGAGGCGCTCTTTAAGCGGCTTAGACGGCTTACCACCAATCATGTAGCGCACGTGCAGCTTCGCCATTTCATCATCAGACAGGTCAACCACTGGGTAGCCACCATCACGTAAGTCGTGAATGATATGTTCTAGCTCTTCCTGACCGCCTTGCAAACGCACACCGACAAAGATATTTGCCAATGCGTCATCGTTGTAGCGGTAGTTAAACTCTGTCACGGCACGGCCGCCAATGAGATTACAGAACTCAAAGAAAGCACCTTGACGCTCAGGGATGGTGACGGCAAGCAGACCTTCACGTTTTTCACCAAGCTCGCAGCGTTCAGAAACATAACGCAGACCGTGGAAGTTGGTGTTTGCGCCAGACAATACCGTACCTAGGTTTTTGTCTTTCAGCTTGTTCTGTTCAGCAAACTTCTTCAAACCCGCCAGAGCAAGCGCGCCAGAAGGCTCTGCAATCGCACGGGTGTCTTCAAAGATGTCTTTTACTGCTGCGCAGATTTCATCGCTAGAGACTGCAATATGGCCATCAATGTACTTTTGGCATAGACGAAACGTCTCTTCACCAATGCGTTTTACTGCAACGCCATCGGCAAACATGCTGACCTGGTCTAATACTACTGGTTCACCTGCATCCAATGCCGCTTTGAGGCATGACGAATCTTCTGGCTCAACTGCAATCACTTTGATTTCTGGCATCAGTTGCTTCACAAGTACCGCAACACCCGCAGCCAAACCGCCACCACCGACAGGGACGAAAATGTAATCAAGATGACCATTTTGCTGCAGCATTTCCATGCCGATGGTGCCTTGACCTGCAATCACCAGTGGGTGATCGAAAGGAGGGACAAAGGTGTACCCGTTTAACTCGGATAGACGCTCTGCCTCGGCTTTTGCCTCATCAAAGTTGCTGCCGTGCAGCACTACATTGCCACCGAAGCCACGTACCGCATCGACTTTGATGTCTGGTGTGGTTTTGGGCATCACGATGGTGGTCTTGATGCCTAGCTTAGTACCAGAGAGCGCCATGCCTTGAGCGTGGTTACCTGCCGATGCTGCAATGACACCAGCGGCTTTCTGTGCTTCAGATAAACTCGCCACCATGTTGTATGCACCGCGCAATTTGAACGAGTGTACGGGTTGGCGATCTTCACGCTTGATCTGCACATTATTCCCGATACGTGCAGATAAACGAGGCATTTCTTGCAGTGGCGTCACTGTTGCTACTTCATAAACAGGTGCGCGAAGGATTTGGCGCAGATAATCTGCGCCAGTTTGGTTCACTTGTTTTTCGGGTTGAGCTTCCATCATTGCTAGCCCTCTAGCTTCGACTTGTCTCGTACTGCACCCTTGTCAGCACTGGTTGCCATACTCGCGTACGCTTTGAGTGCAAATGAAACTTCACGTTGGCGGTCAACTGGTTTCCAGCCTAGTTCGTCTTGTTTTGCACGGCGCTCAGCAAGTTCTTGTTCAGACACTTGGAGTGAAATTGAACGGTTTGGAATATCAATTGCGATCATATCGCCTTGTTTTACCAGACCAATTGCACCGCCGTTTGCTGCTTCAGGAGAGGCGTGGCCGATAGACAGACCTGATGTGCCGCCAGAGAAACGGCCGTCAGTCAGAAGTGCACACTCTTTGCCAAGGCCCATCGATTTTAGATAAGTGGTTGGGTAAAGCATTTCTTGCATGCCCGGACCACCTTTAGGGCCTTCGTAACGGATAACAACCACGTCGCCAGCTTTTACTTTGCCACCCAAGATGCCTTCTACGGCGTCTTCTTGGCTTTCAAATACCACAGCTGGACCAGTGAATTTATGAATGCTCTCATCCACACCAGCAGTCTTAACGATACAACCATCTAATGCGATGTTGCCTGATAGAACGGCTAGGCCACCTTCTTGGCTAAAGGCATGATCGATAGTACGAATACAACCTTCCGCACGGTCGTCATCAAGGCGATCCCAGCGGCAATCTTGTGAGAACGCTTGAGTAGTACGAATACCCGCAGGACCTGCGCGGTAGAACTTAAGTACTTCTTCGTCTTCAGTTTGGATGATGTCGTATTTCGCCAGCTGCTCTTTCATCGAAAGGCCAAGCACGGTGCGCGCATCATTGTGTAGAAGACCTGCACGATCTAACTCACCAAGAATCGCCATGACGCCACCTGCGCGGTGTACGTCTTCCATGTGATATTTCTGGGTAGATGGTGCCACTTTACATAGGTGTGGTACTTGACGTGATAGGCGATCGATATCTTCCATATCGAAATCCACTTCACCTTCTTGCGCTGCAGCCAACAGGTGCAAAATGGTGTTGGTTGAGCCACCCATTGCAATATCCAGTGCCATCGCATTTTCGAACGCATCAAACGTAGCGATGTTGCGTGGCAGTGCTGATTCGTCATCTTGCTCGTAGTAACGACGAGTCAGTTCAACGATGCGACGACCTGCATTAAGGAACAGTTGTTCACGGTCAGCGTGCGTTGCCAGCATAGAACCGTTACCTGGTTGAGAAAGACCCAGTGCTTCCGTTAGACAGTTCATTGAGTTTGCAGTGAACATGCCTGAACACGATCCACACGTTGGACATGCGCTGCGTTCGATCTGCTCGCTTTGCTCATCAGACACTTTTGGATCCGCGCCTTGGATCATCGCATCTACAAGGTCTAGTTTGATGATCTGATCAGAAAGCTTGGTTTTACCCGCTTCCATTGGACCACCAGAAACAAAGATAACCGGGATGTTGAGACGCATAGATGCCATCAACATTCCCGGAGTGATTTTGTCACAGTTAGAGATACATACCATGGCATCGGCACAGTGCGCGTTGACCATGTACTCCACAGAGTCTGCGATCAGTTCGCGTGAAGGCAGTGAGTACAGCATGCCGCCGTGACCCATTGCGATACCATCATCAACCGCGATGGTGTTGAATTCTTTTGCGATGCCGCCGGCTTTTTCGATTTCACGCGCTACAAGCTGGCCCATGTCTTTCAGGTGTACGTGACCCGGAACAAATTGAGTAAACGAGTTTACAACGGCGATGATTGGTTTACCGAAGTCTTCTTCTTTCACACCCGTTGCACGCCACAGTGCTCGTGCACCCGCCATGTTACGACCATGTGTGGTGGTTGCTGATCTATATTTTGGCATTTCTTAAATCCTTCTTACTGCTGCTCTGTGTACACATAGTCTAACCAGCCCCACTTATCTTCCGTGGTGCCGTTAAATAGGCCAAAGTAGGCTTCTTGCAATTCTTTGGTAATCGGACCGCGTTTACCGCTGCCCACTTCAATTTTGTCGATGGTTGCCACAGGCACAACTTCTGCTGCGGTACCGGTCATGAATACTTCATCGGCAAGGTAAAGGGCTTCACGAGCAATGTTCGCCTCACGTACTTTGTAGCCTTTATCGCGTGCAATTGTCATGATCGAGTCACGAGTGATGCCCGGTAGAATCGCGCTAGTTGCTGGTGGTGTAGTGATTACGCCATCTTTGATAACGAAGATGTTTTCACCAGCCCCTTCCGATAGGTAACCATCTACGCTTAGAGCAATACCTTCGTCGTAACCGTGACGACGCGCTTCACCACCAACCAGTAGTGAAGATAGGTAGTTACCGCCTGCTTTAGCCGCAGTTGGGATGGTGTTTGGCGCAGCGCGATTCCAGCTTGAAATCATCGCATCGACACCTTTTTCTAGCGCTTCTTCGCCTAAGTAAGAGCCCCAAGGAAATGCTGCAATGATTAGATCCATCTCAGTGCCAACTGGTGGACATACGCCTAAGCCAACATTCCCGACAAAACCCAATGGACGAATGTAAGCGCTGTCGAGTTTGTTTTGGCGCAGTGTTTCGCGGGTCGCTTCCATGATTTCTTCTACAGAGAAAGGGATCGGAAAGCGGTAAATCTTGGCAGAATCTTTTAGACGTTGTGCATGCTCACGGTGACGGAAGACAATTGGGCCTTTTGGTGTGTTGTAACAGCGCACGCCTTCAAACACGGATGTACCATAGTGCATTGCGTGAGTCAGAACGTGAACGTTCGCCTCTGCCCATGGAACCATCTCACCATTAAACCAAATGAAATCTGCAGTTTTCGTTGCCATTTGTTGCCTTCCTTATGCACTTACGTGTTGTTGTAAGTTGTGATTTGGCAGTTCATCGTTGCGGATTTTTAGCACCTCAACCTTACGAACGTCCCACAACTTCTCTATTTGATTGATCAAAAACGAGATTGGTCGATCGCTGTCGACGATGATCTCGACGCTGGCTACTTTGCTTTCGTGGTTTTGCGTAGCAGCGACTTGTTTGATCACGAAACCTCGGTGACGAATCACACGTAGAACGCGCTCCAACAGTACCGGTTTGTCATCGGCTTTGATGTCGAGTAAATATCTGTCCATGCGATTGTCTCCTATGTATTTTCCAACATATCACTGTTTGATGCGCCAGGTGGCACCAATGGCCACACGTTTTCTTCTTCATCAATCAAAACGTGAAGCATGTAAGAAGTTTCACTCGCTAGCATCTCTTTGAGAGCAGGTTCGACTTCTTCTTTCTTGGTGATGGTTTTGCCCGGGATATCGAACGCTTTTGCTAACATCACGAAATCTGGGTTGTCATCAAGAATGGTTTCACTGTGGCGACCGTCAAAGAACAATGACTGCCATTGGCGAACCATGCCAAGACGTTGGTTATTAAGAAGGACAATCTTCACTGGAATCTGACGACGCTTCAGCGTGCCCAATTCCTGAACGTTCATCATAAATGAACCGTCACCTGTAATAAGGATAGACTGATCATCAGGACGTGCGACTGCAGCACCCATCGCCGCTGGCAAGCCAAAGCCCATGGTGCCAAGGCCAGCAGAAGTGATGAAATTTTGTGGTTCGCGTGGCTGGATATGTTGCGCTGCCCACATCTGGTGCTGACCGACGTCGGTCGAGACAATTGAGCTATCTGGCATCATGTCAGACAGCTGTTTAAGCAATAGCGGTGCGTAGATTAACTCGCCCGGGTGGTCGTAACGCCACTTAAAGCCGCTGCGCAGACTTTCACTGTGATGAACCCACGGTGAGATATCTTGAGTCAGTTCTAGCTGAGGGAGAATGGTGTTGATGTCGCCACGTAATGGTGCGTTGGCGTGGCGCAGTTTATGAATCTCCGCAGCATCAATGTCGATGTGAATCACTTTCGCATTTGGTGCAAACGTATCGAGCTTACCCGTCACACGGTCATCAAAACGCGCGCCAACCACAATCAATAGATCAGCTTCTTGAACCACTAGGTTGGCGGCTTTGGTGCCATGCATACCCAACATACCAAGATAGTGGGGATCATGGCGTTCAATGGTACCGAGGCCTTTTAATGTGCTAACTGCAGGCATTGGGTTTAAGCGAAGAAATTCGCGTACTGCATCGGTTGCTTTCGCAAGTTGCACGCCACCACCAACATACAACACTGGGCGAGTAGATGCTGCCAGCACATCTTGCGCACGTTTGATATCTTCAGCGCTGACATCTTCGATTGCTGGTGCTATGTATGGAGGAAGAAGGTCTGTGGGTGCTTGAGCGAGTTGAACGTCTTTGGCGATATCGACAATGACTGGACCCGGACGACCGGTTTTTGCGACCTCAAAGGCTTCGGCAAGTGTCGGAGCTAGATCTTCAATTTCGGTCACGAGATAGCTGTGCTTAGTACAGGCTAGGGACATTCCGATCACATCCATTTCTTGGAATGCATCGGTACCGATATGAGAGCTAGCAACCTGGCCTGTGATGGCAACTAGAGGTACGGAGTCAAGGAAAGCGTCGGCAAGGCCGGTAACAAGGTTAGTGGCTCCTGGGCCAGAAGTTGCCATGCACACAGCAACGTCTTGAGTGGAACGAGCCATCCCGATAGCTGCCATAGCGGCCCCTTGCTCGTGACGGCATAGGATGTGTTCCACCCCACCGTCATACAAAGCATCATAGATTGGCATGATGGCCCCGCCGGGGTAGCCAAAAACGGTTTCGATGCCTTGCTGTCTTAAAGCGGCTACGACAAGTTGTGCACCAGTCATCGTAAACCTCCTTTGCTACGTTGTGGCTCGTAGCGATTGCCATATTTATTGCACTTCATGTGCACTCCCATTCTTCCCGTTAAACTGTCCGAGGGTTAGACAGATGACAACTTGTAGTTGTAAAAAAACCCCCGGACTTTTCAGTGCGGGGGTTTTTTGTAATTTGTGGTTACCTTTCGCCCACAATACCCCGCGCGGTGCCAATAATGACCACGATAATCAGGGCTAGCAGTGCGTTGATATGAGCGAAAAGGTTCATCTGTCTGTCGTTCTTTTTTCGTTAAAAAATGTTGTGTAATGTTCTACGAAATTGTTTGCGTCATTAGTGGTATCACACAATTCCGCTGCATGACAAGCAAAAAGTCATTCTTTTTTCACATTAACTCTCAATTGGGACGCGGTATATAACATAACCAACCAGATAAAACATTTGTTTACAGAGTGTTCAAAAAAATTGAGGAACGTATGGGGCTGGCAATCATTCATAGTCGAGCAAGCGTCGGGGTGCAAGCGCCATCGGTTAGTGTAGAAGTTCATATAAGCAACGGCATGCCAGGGTTTACCTTAGTAGGCTTGCCAGAGACAACGGTAAAAGAGTCCAAAGATCGCGTACGCAGTGCGATCATTAATTCTAACTTTCAATTTCCTGCTAAGCGGATCACCGTGAACTTGGCTCCGGCAGATCTACCCAAGGAGGGAGGACGTTTTGATCTTCCTATTGCATTGGGAATTTTGGCCGCTTCGGAGCAAATCGCGACAGATAAGCTCAAAAACTACGAATTTGTTGGTGAGTTAGCACTATCTGGTGGTCTGAGACCTGTAAAAGGTGTGCTGCCTGCTGCGCTGGAAGCTAGTAAGATTCAACGCCATTTGGTCGTCCCACATGTGAATGGCGATCAGGCGGCGCTGGTGGGGAAGGAACAACATAAATCGGCCCAATCATTACTGGAAGTATGTGCCGAGCTTTGTGGTCAACATCGACTGAATCTTTTTCAAACGCCTAAGCGAAAAACGATCGAAAAACATGGTCGAGACTTACAAGATATTATTGGCCAACAACAAGGTAAGCGAGCACTGGAGATTGCTGCCGCTGGAAACCACAACTTACTTTTCCTTGGCCCGCCAGGTACTGGAAAAACGATGTTGGCTTCGCGTTTGTGTGACTTATTACCGGAAATGAGTGACGAAGAAGCAATGGAAACCGCTTCGGTGGCATCGTTGACTCAGAGTGAAATTAATGAGCATAACTGGAAGTCGCGTCCGTTTCGTTCTCCGCATCATTCAAGTTCAATGGCGGCATTAGTCGGCGGTGGCTCGGTACCCAGACCAGGGGAGATCTCTTTAGCCCACAACGGGTTATTGTTTCTCGATGAAATGCCCGAATTTGATCGTAAAGTTCTAGACTCGTTACGCGAACCGCTCGAATCTGGCGAGATCATTATCTCTCGAGCGCAAGGTAAAACACGCTTTCCGGCTCGCTTCCAATTAGTAGGAGCCTTGAACCCAAGCCCGACAGGATATTACGAAGGCAATCAAGCGCGCACCAATCCACAAGCTATTTTGCGCTACCTTGGTCGATTATCTGGACCACTGTTAGATCGCTTTGATATGTCTTTAGAAATCCCAGCTTTGCCCAAAGGGACATTAGCAGAAGGTGGTGATCGCGGTGAGCCGACTGCTATCGTAAAAGCGCGTGTGAGCCATGCGCGTAACAATATGCTAAACCGCAGTGGTAAGGTCAATGCACTGCTAGGTAGTCGAGAAATTGAGGCGTTTTGTCCCTTGCACAAGAGTGATGCTGAGTTTCTTGAAACCGCTTTGCACCGTTTAGGACTCTCGATTCGTGCGTATCATCGTATTATCAAAGTGGCGCGAACAATCGCCGATCTGGATGGGGCGGAGCAAATTGAACGAACGCACTTGGCCGAGGCACTTGGGTATCGAGCGATGGACCGTTTACTGAAACAGCTTACGGCGCAAGCGGTATAGACAGCAAAGTGTCATCGCAACAAGTTTTGTAAGCACCTTGTTGCGATGAAGGACGTTAGAAGGTGTAGTTGAGACCAAGCGACAATAGGTACTCTTTCTCCTCATAAAACGTGATATTCGAGTCAGTTTGGCTATAGCCGGCTAAAGAAATGAACGACCAGTCTTGCCAGTCAAATACGTTTTGATATTCGTAGGCCGCAAATAGGCTGATGGTGTCGTCATTTCGTGTTTTAGCAAAAGTTTGGCTAGCTCCTTGATAGTCTTTCCATGCATAACCCGCGGTGAGAGCCAATCGATGGCGATTGATAAATTTAAACCAGCTGATGTCAAACCCGTACGAATCAAATGATTCCGCCTTACCGTCGGCATCTTGATTGATGTAGGTGAAAGCGGGTTGCAACATAGACGTTTGGTTGAGTGGAATGCGATAGTCGCCTTTGACATAGTAAAGGTTAGCATCGCGAGCAAGTGAGCGGTCTGTCACTTCCTCCTGCTCGATGTCTTTATCAGCATAAGCAAGATCAAGGTTGAAGTTCTTATCAATTAACCCTTTGATCTGAAAGCGATACGCATTGCCGTCAACATCCGTCTCTTTACGTGCGGTTCCTACTTGATAAGGGTTGCGCCAAGTTTCGCCTTTGAGTACCGTCGGCAGATAGGAAACATCGAGCACGGTGCCAGATTGTAGCTCGTGTTGATAGCCCAACTGAAAAGCGAGTGTACCTACCGCGACATCTGAGCGTGTGGTACCGGCGTAAACTTGGTGGTTGAGTCGGCTACCAAAGGTGTATGTCACACTCCCTAGCGGTGCAGCGATAACGGAACTGTCACTATCGGCACGCTTATCGAGAGAATCGATGGTGTTACTATTTTCTGTATTGAAATTGGATTCTGATGATATGAATCCGGCATTCAGCGAAATTTCACCGCCAAAACCTGCGGTTTCAGCGAGTTGAGCCTGAGCAGAACTGACGACAAAGGCCAAAGGCAAGAGAAGTAGCCTTGGTTTCATTCGTTATCTCCTTGTTGTCGAATGAGTGGTGCACATATTGGTTGCGGTAACAAATCTGACCATTCCCACGCATGTTCCAATGTGGCAAAGGCGCAGTATAATTACACGCTGTTTTATTCTTCACACATTATCACTGTTGTTTGACTATCATGTTGGCATATTTGTTATTTTTTTTTAACGCTTCTTTTGTGATTCTCAATTCTGCGGTTTGTTCACTCGCAATTTGTGTTATCGCTGTATTTAAAATATTGCTTCCTGGCGTAAAGCTAAAAGCGATAGCGACCGCTTGTGCCAATAAGGTGATGTGGTTATGGGCTACCGTTAATGCGTGCATTCTGGCGGTATCTAACCGTGTTGAGTGGGATGTTCAGGGCGGTGAAGCGCTTAAAAAAGACGGGTGGTATCTGCTGATCAGTAATCATCTCAGTTGGACAGATATTGTTGTGCTTTGCTGCGTGTTTAAAGACCGTATTCCCATGCCGAAGTTTTTCCTCAAGCAACAACTGCTGTATGTGCCTTTCATCGGGATGGCGTGTTGGGCGCTCGATATGCCATTTATGCGTCGCTATTCGCGAGAGTATCTGATCCGCAATCCTCATAAGCGAGGTCAAGATTTAGAGACGACACGTCGCTCGTGCGCTAAATTCAAACACACTCCAACCACAGTGGTTAACTATGTCGAAGGAACCCGATTTACCGAAGAAAAGCAGCGTAAGAGTAAAGCAAACTATCAATATTTGCTGCAACCAAAGTCGGGCGGGATTGCGTACACGTTAGCGGCGATGGGGGAGCAGTTCGAGAGCATTATCGACGTTACGTTGGCGTACCCAGAAAATACGCATAAACCGTTCAAGGATTTATTGATGGGCCGCATGAGCAAGGTGGTTGTGCGTGTAAATGTGTTACCCGTTGATGAAAGAGTGCTTGGTGATTACTTCAACGATAAGCCCTATAAGCGACAATTTCAGCAATGGTTGGGGGATGTGTGGCAAGAAAAAGATCGGTTGCTACAAGAGATTTACAAATAAACAAAAGGGGAGCGACGTGTTCCCCTTTTGATTGATATCGATGTGCTTATTTTAGTGTCAGCAAGTAGTTCACCAGAGAGAAGTACTCATCCATCGTTTTGATGCTTTGTGCTTGAACTAGGTATTTGTTGTTAACGATAACCGCAGGAACGCCGGTTAGACCGCTGTTTTCAAATTGCTTGTCCATACGGCGAACCATTGAATCAACCGCGAAGCCTTTGAATGCAGAATCGAATTTTTTCGCGTCTACACCTTCATCAAGGAAGATTTGACGAAGTTCTTCATCATTACGTGGCGCCTTCTTTAGATTGTGGATGCGGTTAAACATCACTGGCACCATTTTGTCTTCCACTTTTAATGCAACCATCGTTGCGTAGGCTTTGCTCATTGATGGGCCCATGTTGCCACCCATGAAAGAAACGTGGTTTTTTAATAGCTTAGTACCTTCTGGCAACTGCTTTTTCAGTTGCTGGATAACCGGTTCAAAGCTATTACAGTGCGGGCAGTAGAAAGAGAAAAACTCCGTCACAAGAGGTTTTTTTGATGCCTCAAGATCCAATACTTTGTAATGTTCACCTTCTTTGAATTGCGCTGCATGTGCCGACAGGCTTAACATCAGCATAGAAAACAGTGCGAACAGTTTTTTCATCGAAATATCTCCATTTTTGAATTTTTGGCCTGACTTACCATTGAGGCATTAAAGACAGCGGTGCTTCTTCTAAAGCGGCGATCTGCTCTTTAAATGCAAGGACCTGACCTTCCCAGTATTTTGGCTCATTAAACCATGGAAAAGCGAGAGGAAATGCAGGGTCATGCCAACGTTTTGCTAGCCATGCCATATAGTGCACCATTCGTAGACCGCGAAGTGGCTCGATTAGTTTCAATTCTGCAGGATTAAAATCGCAAAACTCTTGGTAAGCCTCTAAAACAATATCCAACTGCATCAGTTTGTCTTGGCGTTCACCGTTCAGTAGCATCCATAAGTCTTGTACTGCAGGGCCGTTACGAGCGTCATCCAAATCAACAAACATAGGGCCATCTCGCCACAAAATATTGCCTGGGTGGCAATCGCCATGCAAACGAATCATATTGAAGCCTTCTTGCCAGTGGCTTTCAATTGATTTGATCAGCATATCCAAGTCATTGAAGAAGCTGTTCTCCAAGTGCATTGGAATCATATTGGCGTTTTGCAGAATCTCTCTTGGTTGATACAGGTATTCTTGTAAGCCGATCGTAGGGCGATGTTGGAAGGCTTGGCGGCTGCCGACTTTATGGATTCGGCCAAGGAAACGCCCTACACCTTCGAGCTGATCTAAATTGTCAACCTCGTATTGGCGACCACCCACGCTATCAAACAGCGCAAAAGCATAGCCTTGATAGTGATGCAGGGTTTCACCGTTGATGCGCACAGGTGGTGCGACGGGGATCTCATTGCCAATCAGCTCTAAAGTAAAGTCGTGCTCCTCTTGGATCTGTTCATTGCTCCAACGTTCAGGACGGTAAAACTTGACGACATAACGACGACGCTCTTCGTCAGTCAATTGATAAACACGGTTTTCGTAGCTATTGAGGGGAAGAAAGCCTGATTCTGCGCGAACGCCGATGCTTTCTAACGCGTACCACATAAAGTCTGGGGTAAGGGCGTCAAAGTTAAACATACTTTGGGACATATAAACAAAAAGGCTCATTACTGAGCCTTTTTCCATTAGTCATCGAAGTTATAGCTTCTTGATAAATCGGCTTTCCACTTCAATGGTGAATTCGTTGCTCTTATCGGTGAGTATAAACTGAATTGTCGTAATCGCAGAGTTTAGCTTGTCAGGATCGGCACCAAGACTCATTGGCAGGTTCAATACCTCACCTGGCTGGACCTGAATTGTCTGCTTACCATACCAGCTTACATCGGATAGCCCTTCAACATCCAACGAGTACTCTTGCACTTGCTGAGTTTTGTTGATCACCTTGAGGGTGTAGGTGTTTTCTACTTCTCCCGAGCTATTAACGCGGAACAGTTGGTTACGGTCGCGAATAACACTCATGCCGGCTGGGTCTACCGCTGCAATTTGGGCAAAGAAAAGACCGACCATGACGAGTAGTACGGCACCATAGCCTAGCAGCTTCGGACGCATGACTTTGGTACTCTTACCCGATAAGCGATGCTCGGTGGTGTAACTAATTAGGCCTTTCTCGTAGCCCATGCGATCCATGGTGTTGTCACACGCATCAATACAGGCGCCACAGTTGATACATTCATACTGCAAGCCGTCACGAATATCGATACCTGTTGGGCACACCTGCACACACAAATCACAATCAATACAATCACCCAAACCAAGCTGCTTTGGATCGGCTTTACGCGGACGTGGGCCACGTTTTTCCCCACGTTTTGCATCGTAGCCAACGATGAAGGTGTCTTTATCAAACATGGCAGACTGGAAGCGCGCGTAAGGACACATGTGAATACACATGATGGAACGCATCCAACCAGCATTACCATAAGTACAAATGGCAAAGAACATTACCCAAAAGACGGGCCAGAAGTTGGCGTTAAAGGTGAAAAAGTCGATAACCAATTGCTTCATTGGTACGAAGTAGCCAACAAAAGTAAAACCAGTGGCGAGTGCAATGGCAAACCAAGCTATATGTTTGACGGCTTTACGCATCGCTAAATTCGCCGTCAGCTTATTGGAGTCTTGTTTACGGCGTTTATTGGCACTACCTTCGAGCTTCTCTTCAAACCAGATATACATGAAGGTCCAGACGGTTTGTGGGCAGAGATAGCCACACCAAACCCGACCTAAGAAGGTGGTAATAAAGAACAACCCAAACGCCGCGATCACAAACAGCAAGGCGAGTAGGGTAAGATCTTGTGGGTACAGGGTGGTACCGAAAAAGTTGAACTGCTGGTTGCCAATATCAAGCAAGATCGCTTGACGTTCACCGTAAGGGATCCACGGTATCAAAGCGAAGAGAAGCAGTAAGAACCAACCACCGTAACGACGCAGTTTCTGGTAAGTCCCTTTGCTTTCGCGTACATAGATGCGATTACTTGGGTTGAACCGATCCCCGTTTCCTTTATGGGTTTTGGGATTATAGGTTTTAGGAGTCACATCTTTGATATCGATCTTGTCCTGACTCATGCACTCATCCTTCTTAGGCTTTTATAATGTACGGCGTCATTTCTATTGATGTCGCTCGATGACATTGCTGCTCGTTCCGTCATAAAGATGACCGAACATAATTATTTTAGTAAATACTGATGAACGGCGATTATACAATCAATAACAATTCCGTTTCTTTAACGCAGTCAATGTTTAACAACAAAAATCAGTACAGTTAACCTGATAATTGGCTGAACAGTTATAACCAATTGTGGGACTAAAAACTTTGGTTATAAAAAAGCGACTCACAGAGAGAGTCGCTTAAAGAATACTGGCTGTTGAGCTGGTTATTTGATGATGCCACGAGCGCGTAGGATCGCCGTTTTAAAATCGTCCTCTTGGTCTTTTTTGAGTCCAGGGATCATTTCATCTTTGCTGCTATTACGCATTTTAAGGTGGTAGATCAGTACATCGTCGGTCAGATCTTCTAGCTTTCCTTTATAGCCTGCTTCTTTTGCCAGCTTAACGATGAACTGCAAGAGGTTCAGCTCTTGATCTTTATGCCATTCAGGCTCTAGTAGCTCAAGCAGCTCTTCAATGCGATGACACTTCATTTCTTTCTCCACAGAATTTATAGGTGTAATTAGCAGTAAAGGTACCAAATTGCTTTGCTAAGACCAAATAGGAAAAACTATCTCTTTCTCTGTAGTTTGTTTTATGTCTTTGAAGTTTTATGAATAGCGCGCAAAGAAAAAAGCGCAGCTGGCGCCGCGCTTTTGATTAAGCTGCTTTGATAACTTTGGCCGGAACACTCGACATCATTGCTGTCTTCTCAACCAATGTCATTGCTGGCGCAACTTGCTTTGCCTTTGGTGCAGTAGTAAAGCCACTGCGGCGGCGCATTGCACTAGTATTAGTGTGTGCGAACCTGACTGTTGTTGGGCGCATTAATTTACCTAACTGTCAGGCATATCCATTGCCGATGTAATGGCCTGAATCATTATGAGCTAGGCTCCAACAAGATTGAAGAATCACTCTTCTGGCTCTCGCCAATCCAGTTAATGAGTCAGGAATACCGATATGCATGCATATCAAGTGTAAGATTAGCATCCTTGTAATAATTGGTCGATAGTTGAGCAATTGAATTGTTTAGATTTTGTCATTTTGTCGCGATGTTCGAGGCAATTTTTGTTTGATCCCACGATCAGCAGTAGTAGTATGAGATCTCGATGAAGGAGGTGCCTATGTCATTTTTGAAGAAGACACTTGCCAGTTTTGGGATTGGGAGCGCGAAGGTCGACTCAATCTTAAACCAAGACGTGCTATACCCAGGTCAAAGTGTGGATGTGTCTATCCATGTATATGGTGGTGCGACTGAACAAGCGATCGACAACATTGATTTAAAACTCTGTTGCCGCTACATCGCAGAAGCCCCTGATGACCGTGGTGCGCGAGAAGGACACAGCATGCGCCGAGTACCTCAAACTCATGTGCTTGCTAAGTGGAGTCTCCCTTACGCATTTACCATCCATTCCGGCGAAGAGCGTACCTTCGATGTTAAGCTCGATGTGCCTTGGAACACGCCTATCACCATTGGTGATGCCAAAGTATGGTTAGAAACCGGCTTAGACGTTGCCGCTGCTTTGGATCCGACTGATAAATACATCCTCACCGTTCGACCTGATCCACTGATGGATGCGGTACTATCTGCATTTGAAGCGCAAGGTTTACCAATTCGCCAGGTGGAATGCGAGGAAGTGAAAGGATTCGATCTACCATTTGTGCAAGAGTTTGAACTGGTGCCAACCGACGGACCTTACCACGGCGTGTGGCGCGAATTAGAATTTGTTGCCCACCGCAGTGAGCAAGAGCTCAAGTTGTGGTTTGAAGTTGACCGCACACGCAAGGGGCAAGGTGGCATGCTCGCGAGCTTACTGAGTAGTGGCAAACTCAAGCGAGAGCTGACCATTCCTGCCACGACTAAGCCAGATCAAGTTGGCGAACTGGTACTCAATTATCTCGATCAAACTACTGCCGTTCATGAGTCTTAATTTAAGCTTACACGTGTAAGCCTAATGTGCCATACTAGAGCAAATTTCAAACTCTAGTATAGGCGCATTGATGTCCGAGCTGCAGAAACCTCAATACAGTCAACGTGAAGAACTGGCCAATACCATCACCCACGGTATAGGGATGATTTTTGGTATTGTTGGCTTGATACTGCTGTTAGTTAAAGCCATAGACCATCAAGCTGACACTTTAACGCTTACCAGTATGGCGATTTATGGTGCGAGTATTATCGTGCTATTTTTGGCCTCGACGCTCTATCATGCGATCCCTCATCCCAAAGCGAAACGTTGGCTAAAAACCTTCGACCACTGTGCTATTTATCTTTTGATAGCAGGCAGCTATACCCCTTTCTTGTTAGTCAGCTTAAGAACACCTCTAGCATTTGGGTTGATGATCGTTATTTGGAGCATTGCGTTGATCGGCATCATCATGAAAGTTGCGTTCGTCTATCGATTTAAAAAGCTTTCTTTGATGACGTATTTGGTGATGGGATGGTTATCGTTGATTGTGATTTATCAGTTGGCGATCAACTTGGATGTCGGCGGACTTACACTGCTTGCCGCTGGTGGAATTGTGTATTCACTGGGCGTGATTTTCTACGTTGCGAAGCGCATTCCCTTTAACCATGCGATTTGGCACGGCTTTGTTTTGGCTGGCTGCGTGTGCCATTTCTTTGCTATTTATTACTTTGTTGAGCCTATCTAGCCGATAGGCTCAACAAAGAATATTAAACACGTATTAGCGAGTTTTTACCTCTAGCACTTTGGCAGAAAACTGGTATTGCTGTGATTGCGGTACAGCCAGTTTTATGCTCTTACCTTGCTCCGCTTGCTGAGGTCGCAGGTAGGTATCCGCCATGCGCTTGATGGATTGCCAAACAGTCACGTTTTCTTTTGCCAGTTGCTGACCAGACATATCAAACACTTGCACCTCAACTTCCACTTGAATGACAGATTGAGAGCTTTGGTTAGTGATTGATGTAGGTAAAACAAGCTCACCGCTTTGATAGCTTGCTGAACCAATCAATACATCCACACCTGAATCTGATAGCTGCATGGTTGGCTTTTTGGCGTTTACCACCACGGTCGTGCCAACGGTTTTCGTTATCACTGGGATTGTCGCAATCGCAGGAGCTGCGATTGTTTCAACTACGCTTGCTGTTGTTTGTGTCTCCGTCGCTTGCTGCGCCGTTTTTTTCATGACGTATTCCCAGGTAAAGTCATCGTTCAACTTCACTTCTCGACCATCGGCTAAAGTGATGACCTCGGCGGCGTATGTGGATGAGGCGGCAAGTAGGGTCGCCAGAGTAATCCATGTTTTCATTGTTATACCTTTTAATTAGAGTCTGCTTAGCGGCGCCAAAACGCAGGAAAGAACAGTACAAGAATAGTCAGAATTTCCAAGCGGCCCATTAACATCCCAAAGCTTAAGAGCCATTTGGCAGTATCGGGCAGAGGCGCGAAGTTGCCTGTCGGGCCAATCACACTGCCCATACCAGGGCCAACATTGGCAACGGCGGTGATTGAGCCAGAAATACTGGTCACAGGGTCGAGGCCAAGTGCACTTAAACAACCCGCGATAAAGATAATGGTGATAAAAAACATCAAGCCAAATGCCACCACTGAGCGAACAATATCATCATTCACCGGTCGCTGGTTATAACGCTGTACAAACACCCCTGAAGGGTGAATCAACTTCATCATTTGTTTGTTTAGCAGCGTCATCGCAATTTGGAAGCGGAAGATTTTGATCCCGCCAGACGTTGATCCTGAGCATGCTCCCGCCATCATTAAGAATGCGAAAAGAGTTGTGGGTAATGCGCCCCATGCGGTGAAGTCTTCTAAGCCAAAGCCAGTTGTGGTGACGACAGAGACAATATTAAACATCGACACTCGCAGGGCATCCAAAATGGTGTACCCATCTCGAATCACTAGCCAAGCTGAAATCACTAAGCTTGAGAATACGAACAGGTACGCAAATCCTCTAACTTGAGCGTCGTTAACCAACACATCAATACGGCGTTTACGTAATGCGGCGATAAAGAGCAAAAACGGCAAACCACCTAAGAACATAAAGGTAGTGGCCACCCAATGTGCGCCATTAGAGAAGTGGTTCATTGACCCATCAGATGTAGAGTATCCACCCGTCGATAGCGTAGTAAAGGCATGGTTGATTGCTTCGAACAGGTTCATGCCGGTGATCAAGTAGCCCAAAATACATAGGCCCGTTAGCATCAAATAAACCGCTACGATGTTTTTGGCGACCGTTTTCGCTCTTGGACTACTTTTATCCGACCAATCTGATGATTCGGTTTGGAATAGCTTCATACCACCGACATTCAGCATAGGTAACACTGCTACCGCCATCACGATAAAACCAATGCCACCAAGCCATTGTAAAATAGAGCGCCACAGCAATATGCTCGGCGCCATGTTGTCTAGGCCACTGAGCACCGTTGAGCCCGTCGTGGTGATACCCGACATCGTTTCGAAGTAGGCGTCGGTGAAGCTGATGTGGTTGATAAACACAAATGGCAAGGCGGCAAACGCACTCGCGATGGTCCAAACCAAACTGGTGATGAGGAACATATCGCGTACGCTGAGTTTGAACTTGGCGGTTCGACCTATCGTTAGGCAGATGAAGGCGGCAAGGTGCGTGATCACAACGGCTTGGGCGAAATCGAGGAATCCCCCCGTACCGGTAAAGAAAGCGACCAAAGTCGGCACGTACATAAACAGGGCCAGTTTGGATAAAACCAGCCCGATAACAAACAGTACGGGACGTAAGTTGACCATAGGAAAATCCTAGAGGAAGAATGGACTCGGCTGGAATAGCGCTTCGACGTCTGATACGTATTTTTTGTTGACCAGGAACATCACCACATGGTCATCCTGCTCGATGACCGTACGGTCGTGGGCAATAAGAACTTCTTCGCCACGAACGATAGCACCAATGGTGGTCCCAGGTGGAAGCTTTATATCTCCAATCGCACGTCCAACCACTTTAGATGTACTTTCATCACCGTGAGCGACGGCTTCAATCGCTTCCGCAGCACCGCGGCGAAGTGAGGACACGTTTACGATATCAGCGCGACGAACGTGCGTTAGCAAGGCTGAAATAGTGGCTTGCTGAGGTGAGATTGCTACATCAATTACGCCGCCTTGTACCAGGTCTACATAAGCGCCACGTTGGATCAGCACCATCACTTTTTTAGCGCCCATGCGTTTTGCCAACATTGCAGACATGATGTTGGTTTCATCTTCGTTGGTCAGCGCGATGAAAACGTCGACTTGGTCGATGTTCTCTTCCGAGAGAAGCTCTTGGTCTGCCGCATCACCGCAGAACACGATGGTGTTTTCTAGTTGCTCAGAGAGCTTTTCTGCACGCTGGTAGTTACGCTCAATCAGCTTCACGCTGTAAGTTTGCTCTAGGCGTTTAGCCAAGCTTGCGCCGATGTTACCCCCGCCAACAATCATGATGCGGCGGTACGGTTTTTCTAGACGCTGAAGCTCACTCATCACTGAGCGAATATGATTACTTGCTGCAACGAAGAACACTTCATCGTCGGCTTCAATAATCGTGGTGCCTTGTGGGCGAATCGGGCGACCCTGGCGGAAAATAGCCGCCACACGGGTATCGATGTGCGGCATGTGCTCACGCAAAGCAGACAGCGCATTACCCACCAGCGGGCCACCATAGTAGGCTTTCACCGCCACTAGGCTGACTTTCTGTTCAGCAAAGCTCACCACTTGCAGCGCGCCTGGGTATTGGATCAGACGTTCGATGTAGCTCGTGACGAGTTCTTCTGGTGCGATAAGGTGATCAACAGGAATAGCGCCAGATTTAAACAGGGCTTCTTTTTCTGCCAAGTATTCTGGAGAGCGAATACGTGCAACGCGGTTTGGGGTATTGAATAGAGTGAACGCGACCTGACAGGCAGCCATGTTGGTTTCATCAGTGTTGGTTACTGCGACGAGCATATCGGCGTCTTGCGCGCCAGCTTCATGCAGCACGTCTGGGTGGCTCGCATGGCCATTGACCACACGCAGGTCGTATTTGTCCTGCAATTCACGCAGTCGGTCGGCATTATTGTCGACGATGGTGATGTCGTTGTTTTCACCCACTAGGTTTTCTGCCAGTGTGCCGCCAACCTGACCTGCACCAAGAATAATGATCTTCATACTCTTTTCTCGTATCTGAAAAAGGCGATTGAAATCACTTCAATCGCCCTATTTAGCATGCTGTTACGCGTGTGTTTTAGTTAGCACTGCGTAGTAGAAACCATCCATATCTTCTTCGCCTGGTAGAATTTGACGACCAGGCTGGTCGGGATCAGAATCCAGCAGTTGCGCATCCGCGGTACGTGCTAAAAACGCTTTTACTTGCTCCACGTTTTCTTGCGGTGTGATTGAACAAGTCGCGTAAACCATGGTGCCGCCGGGTTTCAGTTGCGTCCACATGGCATCAAAAATTTCACTTTGCAGCTCTGCTAATGCGGCGATGTCGTCTGCACGACGTAGCCATTTGATGTCTGGGTGACGACGAATCACGCCAGTCGCAGAACATGGGGCATCCAGCAAAATGCGATCAAATTGCTCGCCTTGCCACCATTCTTGTGGATTACGCGCATCACCGCAAACCACTTTTGCCTGAAGGTTGAGACGCTTCAGGTTTTCATGCACACGTTTCAAGCGTGTGTCGTCGCAGTCAATCGCGACCACTTCACTGCCCGACGTGCGCTCTAGAATGTGCGCAGTCTTGCCACCTGGCGCAGCACAGCAATCTAAAATCAGTTCGCCGTCTTGTGGTTTTAGGTAGTTGATCGAAAGCTGCGCCGCCGCATCTTGTACCGAAACCCAACCTTTATCAAAACCAGGTAGCTTCATCACGTCACATGGTGTGGCCAATTTTATGGCGTCCATTGCTTCTGTGTGTGGCGTGCTATCAATGTTTTCATTTTTGAGCAGCGCAAGGTATTCATTTCGAGTGTGGTGTTGGTGATTTACACGGAGCCACATTGGTGCTTTTTGGTTGTTCGCTTCAACTATGCTTTCCCATTGCTGTGGGTAGGCCTCTTGCAGCAGTTTTAGTAACCAGCTTGGGTGACCGTACTTGCCAGCGTTGTTGCTGACGGCCATTTGGTCGAGTTCTTCTTGGTTGCGCTGGTAGTTACGCAATACAGCGTTAATCAAACCACGCAGACGAGGACCTTTCAGCTCTTTAGTGCCTTCAACCGTTTCACCGACAGCTGCGTGCGCAGGAATGCGCATGAAGCTCAGTTGGTAAATACCAACCAGAATTAGGTGATGGAATACACGTTGTTTGCCTTTTAGCGGCTTATCCATCAATTGGTTTGCGATCATTTCTAGGCGAGGTAGGTAACGTAGCGCACCGTAACAGATCTCTTGTAACAGAGCGTGGTCACGAGGTCGTACCGTTTGTTGAGCCGCTGGAAGAGCGCTTGAAAGTGAGTGGCCCTTGTCGACGACAAGATACAGGACGTTAGCAGCCGCAGCGCGAACATTCATGATGAGTACCTTAAAGTAAAGGAGGGCATCTCTGCCCTCTAAAAGTTCGTATAATTGGGGATAATAACCCCTAGTATGGCTTAAACCAGCAGAGTGCCAACTTCAAACCAAGCCGCACGCGAATTCAGAATATCCTGAACTGACATGGCTTTTTTGCCAGGAACTTGCAGTTGCTCTAGCACCAGTACGCCGTTGCCTGTCGCAACATAAATACCGGTTTTATCTGCTTGTACGATGGTGCCGGCTGGCTTGTCACTGGTTTGCTCTGCCACACGGCTTTGCCATACTTTGATGCTGTTTTCTGCCGCCTCAAAGTGGCTCATTGGCCATGGGTTAAATGCACGAACGCAGCGCTCAATGTGCGCCGCATCGTCGTTCCAGTTGATGCGTGCTTCTTCTTTGCTGAGCTTTTTCGCGTAGTTCGCGAGCTCATCGTCTTGCTTCACTGGCACTGCTTTACCCGCAGCAATGTCTGCTAGGCAGTCAATCAGGGCTTCTGGGCCAAGCTCAGCCAATTTTTCGTACATTGAAGCGCTGGTATCTGTCGCTTCGATTGGCAGAGTTGCAATCTTCAGCATATCACCAGTGTCGAGACCGATGTCCATCTGCATGATGGTCACGCCAGTTTCTGCATCGCCCGCCCAAATAGAGCGTTGGATTGGAGCCGCACCACGCCAACGAGGTAGGATAGAACCATGTACGTTGATACAACCCAGTTTAGGGGTATCAAGAACCGCTTGTGGCAGCAGCATACCGTACGCCACGACAACCATGAGGTCGGCGTTCAGATCGGCAAGTTCTTGTTTCGCTTCGTCGGACTTAAAGCTTTCAGGTTGGTAAACCGGGATATTGTGTTCTAGCGCCAGTTGTTTTACCGGTGGCGCAGCCATTTTTTTGCCACGACCCGCTGGACGATCTGGGTTTGTGTAAACCGCGATGACTTCATGCTCCGAAGACAACAACGCCGCCAAGTGACGGGCGGCGAAATCCGGAGTACCTGCAAAGACAATTCGTAAAGACTGACTCAAGGTAGACTTCCTTCTAATTGGTATGGTTCGAGATTAAGCGTTTTGCTGCTTCTCGTTAAAGCGTTTGATTTTTGCTAGCTTGTCCTGAATGCGTTTGCGTTTCAGTGGCGATAGGTAATCCACGAACAGCTTACCTTGTAGGTGATCAAGCTCGTGTTGAACACAAATCGCTAGCAGGTCGTCGGCTTCAAAGGTGAACTCTTTGCCATCACGATCCAGTGCTTTAACGGTAACTTCTGCAGCGCGAGGCACAAGTGCGCGTGCACCTGGTACCGACAGACAGCCTTCTTCGATGCCATCTTCGCCACGCTTTTCCAGAATCTCAGGGTTGATTAGCACCATCGGCTCATCGCGAGTTTCTGAAATATCAATCACTACGATACGTTTGTGGATATCAACCTGCGTTGCAGCAAGGCCAATACCTTCTTCGTCGTACATGGTTTCAATCATGTCATCGACGATTTTTTGAATCTCAGGTGTCACCGCTTCAACAGGCTTTGCGACTGTGCGCAGGCGATCATCCGGGAATGTTAATACTTGTAATACAGACATATTCACTCGAAATATTGAACTGTGCCGAAACAGCACAAACCTTGTTGGCTCAATTCTAGACATTTTATAGCCTAAATGACAGCATCCTTGCACCAATTTCCATTCTGGTTCCTGCTTAATAGACCAAGGACGAGGGTCATGAATCGAATTTTCCGCAACGTTGCCAGTGTTACGTTGCCGTTACTTTTCTCTTTCAACGCTGTAGCAAATGTGGATGCAAACCCACTGACTGTTAAAGATGATGCGCCACAAACATATGTAGTCGTGAAGGGCGATACGCTATGGGATATTTCGGCCATGTACTTGGATAGCCCGTGGTTGTGGCCTCGTTTATGGCAAGTAAACCCGGAAATCGACAACCCTCATTTAATTTATCCCGGTGACAAGCTGTCTTTGGTGTGGATTAACGGTCAGCCCGTATTGAGCCTAAAACCGGTTAAGAAGCTGAGCCCGAAAGCACGTATCACGGAAAAGAAAGCGGTACCAACGGTCGCGGAAGGTTTGGTGATGCCTTACCTCAAATCGGATCGGTTGCTGGATCAAGATGCGTTGAACAGTGCAGCAAAAGTGATGGGTAGCAGCAAAGGCAGTAAGTATCTGACTGCAGAAGATGTGCTGTATATCAATGGTAATCAGACCGCGACAGGTTGGGCTATTTACCGACCAGTAGCTACCTTTTCGCGTGACGATGTGTCCGAAGAGATTACCGCGCTGCGTTTGATTGCCAAAGGCGAGCTCGTTGAAGCTTCGAGTGATTATTCAGGTTTGAAGCTTACATCGCAGATGCAAGAAATTCTACGTAACGATATCGCGTTGCCAAATCAATCGGTTGAGAATACTGACTTCACGACTACGTTCTACCCGCTGCCGTCGCCACAAGGCAGTTCGGCAAAGTTGCTAGGTAATATCGAAGGTATTCGCTTTAGTTCAACTAACCAAGTCGTGGTGATTGATAAAGGCACGTCAGACAATCTGAAGCAAGGCAGTGTGTTTGATTTAAAAGAAGACGCGCACCCAGTTTACAAAGACGGCGATGAGTTCAAGAAAGAGTTTGGCGTGCTTGATAAGAAAATTACTTTGCCTCAAAGCAAAGTTGGTGAGTTGCTGGTCATTCGTCCTTATGAGTACTTTAGCTTGGCACTGATCACTAACAGTACGAAACCCATTAACCAAGATATTTCGGTGGTGTCACCGTTGGCGGACGAATTAACCATCGATGAATCGACGAAATAACGATGATCTCGATGCCTGGTTAAAACTGAGTTGTTTACCAGGCATTGGCGGCGTCAAAATGAATAAGCTACTGGCAAGAGACACGCCACGTAACATCGTAAACTTCTCTCCTGAACAGCTACAACAACTTGGGTTAACAACTAAGCAAATTCAAGCTTGGGCTTCAACAGATAAAGAAGTCGATGCTTGTTTAAGTTGGCTTGAGGCTTCTACAAATCATCATATCCTGACACTGACTGACCCGCGTTATCCACCTCAACTCAAACAAATCGTTGCGCCGCCACCTCTACTTTTTGTTCAAGGAAACCCTGCTTGTCTTTCTCTGCCACAAATCGCGATGGTTGGCAGCCGAAATGCGAGTATTGATGGATTACAGCATGCACGTCAGTTCGCTGCAGAGTTTGTTCAGCACGATTTTATTGTCACCAGTGGTCTCGCTTTAGGCATTGATGGTCATGCGCATGATGGTGCGTTGCAAGCGGGTGGTAAGACGATTGCGGTGCTAGGATCTGGCTTAGCAAATATTTATCCGGCACGTCATCGTGGTTTAGCGCAACGTGTTATTGAACATGGGGCTTTGGTGTCTGAGTTTCGGCCTAATGCCAAGCCGCGCCCAGAAAACTTCCCGCGTCGTAATCGTATTATTAGTGGATTATCGCTTGGTGTACTGGTCGTCGAGGCGGCGAAAAAGAGCGGCTCGTTAATTACAGCTCGTTACGCGCTTGAGCAAGGTCGAGAAGTATTTGCGCTGCCAGCGTCAATCAATGCCCCCAATGCTTGCGGAGGAAACCAGTTGATACGTCATGGCGCTTGCCTCGTAGAAAAGACGAAAGATGTCTTAGATGAAATACAGTCCTTGCTTGATTGGTCTATTAATCAGAGTACCGATTTATTTTCTACGTTAAATGAAGAAGAAGAATTGCCATTTCCTCAGCTGTTAGCTAACGTAGGAAGTGAAGCTACACCGGTTGATATTCTTGCAAACAGGACCAATATACCTGTCCAAGAAGTCATGATGCAGCTCTTAGAGTTAGAACTCTCTGGGCATGTCGTTGCGGTTTCAGGTGGCTATATTCGAAAGGGGAGGGGCTAGCTATGATGATGGATATACTGATGTATCTATTCGAAACCTACATCCATAGCGATGCAGAGTTACAGGTCGAACAAGACGAGTTGGAAGAAGAATTGCTCCGTGCAGGCTTCCAACAAAAAGATATCTACAAAGCCCTTGTCTGGTTAGAAGAGCTTGCCGCATTGCAGCAAAGTGACACCTCTTCTGCAATCTCGACTTGCATGGCTTCGTCATCAACTCGTATCTACACAGCGAAAGAGATGCAGCGTTTAGATTTGGAATGCCGAGGATTTCTATTGTTTCTCGAGCAAATCAATGTGTTAACCACAGAAACTCGCGAAATGGTGATTGACCGAGTGATGGGATTAGAAACGAGTGAGTTTGAGCTTGAAGACCTCAAATGGATCATTCTGATGGTGCTGTTTAATGTGCCTGGCAACGAAAACGCTTACACGCTAATGGAAGAGCTGTTGTACACCAAGGAACAAGGGATTCTTCACTAACCATCTGGGCAAGTTCGAGTTTAGCCAGAATAAACGCGAGCTTGTCTTTTTGTGTGTTTTTCACGAAACGGTAAGTATGAGTAGTAAAATCGACAACACCCTTTTCTCTGCCCATGAACACGCTTTGGAGCACGAGCCGTGTCCAAAATGTGGTGGTGAGCTGACTCTCAAGCACGGAAAACATGGCCCATTTCTCGGCTGTAACCATTACCCAAGCTGTGATTACATTAAACCGCTACACAGCAATGATGGTCACATCGTGAAAGAGTTGGGTGTGCCTTGTCATGAGTGTGGCAATGAGTTGGTACTCCGCCAAGGGCGCTACGGTATGTTCGTTGGTTGTAGCCATTACCCGGCTTGTCATCATATTGAGTCGATTAATCAACCTGAGCCAGAGGCGCAGTCACAAGAGCAACACGCTTGCCCTGAATGTGGCAAAGGACATTTGGTGGAGCGTAAAACCCGATTTGGCAAAACATTCTACGCATGTGATAACTACCCTAAATGCAAATTTGCAGTGAATCTCCCTCCGGTTAAAGGGAGATGCGAAGAATGTGGTTTTACTTTGTTGGTGGAGAAGAAACTCGCCAGTGGTGTGAAATTGCAATGTGCCAACCGTAAGTGCCAGCACACCCAGCAAGGTTAAATGAATTAAAGGAATTGAAAAGGGTCGCATCGTGCGACCCTTTTTTGTTTTTTTGCTGCCAAACGTTAGTGTTGAGGCTGTTTAGCGAACGCTTGCACGGCTGGGAAAGCTATTGGGTCTAAGATGTCTGCCAGGGCGCACAACCTACGGTGCAATTCTCCTGGGTAGTCGCCACACACGTTGATGTGTCCCATCTTGCGACCTGCACGTTTCTCTTTGCCATACCAATGAAGGTGGCAACCATCCATTGATAACAATGCATCTGGTAGTGTGTCTTCACCAAGAATATTGATCATTGAGGTTTCACGAACCAATTTCGTACTACCTAATGGTAAGCCGCACACTGCGCGCAGATGGTTTTCAAACTGACACGTTTCTGCACCTTGCTGTGTCCAGTGACCAGAGTTGTGCACGCGTGGAGCAATCTCATTCACTAAAAGTGCCCCATCGACATCAAAGAACTCAAGCGCTAATACGCCAACGTAATCTAGGCTATCTGCGACAGCCGTGAACATTTGCTTTGCTTGTTCCTGTAACCCTGGCGCATCAATCGCAGTAGAAAGACTCAATACACCGTTGGTGTGAACATTCTCTGCCAGAGGGTACACTTCCACACTGCCATCTTTGCTTCGAGCACCAACCAGTGATACTTCGCAGTTAAAAGGAACAAACTCTTCAGCAACAATCGCTTGAGTTGGTGTTGCCGCGATGCACTCTGCCATCTCAGTCCAAATGTCGTCGACTTGAGAAGCTTCTTTTAAGCGCCATTGGCCTTTACCATCGTAGCCACCCAATGCACTTTTCAGAACCATTGGCATACCAACGTGTTCAATTGCGCGGTCAAAGTCTTCACGAGTTTCAATGACGTAGTATTTCGCGTTGCGCACGCCAGCATCATCAAGCAGTGCTTTTTCAATACGGCGATCACCACCTGCTTTGATGGCTTGCGTACTTGGTAGGAACTTGCCGCTCGCTTCGCAAACTTTGAGCACGTCATGTGGAATATGCTCGAACTCGGCAGTAATCACATCAACTTGCGTAATCGCATTTTCCAAGCCATGGCCAAGTACCTGTTGAGTTAAAGGGTGGACGACATCACCGCTGCTGACATCGTAAGCTGAAATTTGAATATTCAGTGGCGCACCAGCCAGAGACATCATACGAGCCAACTGACCCGCACCAAGAACCAGTACATGCATCTGATTAATCCTCTGCAGGGTTTGGATTTGCGAGAACTGTTTCCGTTTGCTCATTACGGAATGCTTCTACCTTCGCCATGATGTTTTCATCATGAGTGCCTAGGATTTGCGCTGCTAGGATACCGGCGTTTGCTGCTCCCGCTTCGCCAATCGCCAATGTACCAACCGCAATTCCCTTTGGCATCTGTACAATAGAAAGCAGTGAATCCATACCTTTCAGTGCACGAGACTGAACGGGAACCCCAAGCACTGGCAAACTAGTAAACGCCGCCGCCATACCTGGTAGGTGGGCTGCACCACCTGCGCCTGCGATGATAACTTTGATGCCGCGTTCTTTTGCGCTACTAGCGTAGTCAGCCAGTAATTGAGGAGTTCGGTGTGCTGACACGACTTTTGTTTCGTAAGGCACGCCAAATTGCTCTAGCATGTCCGCTGCTAGTTTCATGGTTGGCCAATCGGATTTAGAACCCATGATGATACCGACTTTCATCTCAAACTCCTTTAAGCTGCAAAAATTAGGTGAGCTATAAATTTGTGCGCATTATACGGGGATTTTTATCTCAAGCAAACGTTTGCGTCTTGTTGTTGGCGCTATTGATACATTTTATAAAAAAATTGCTTTAGTGTCTGAGAATGAATATTTGTACACTTAGTGAAAACAACACAGTCAAACAAATAGGAAGTAATCGGTGGATAACTTTGAACAAGTGCTCAACGCACTCAAGCAAGGCGAAGTGATTGCCTATCCAACAGAAGGGGTTTTTGGTGTCGGATGTGATCCAGATAACCCAGAAGCAATTCAAAAGCTATTAGAGCTCAAGCAGCGTCCGGTAGAAAAAGGGCTGATTCTCATCGCGGCAAGTTATGATCAGCTCTTGCCTTATATTGATGAATCTCAGTTGACTGAAGAACAATTACAGACTGTTCATGCCACTTGGCCAGGCCCATACACTTGGATCATGCCAGCGAGCGATAAAGTATCCAACTGGGTTTCAGGGCAGTTTGATTCAATTGCGGTTCGTGTGACTGATCATCCTTTGGTGCAAAAAATGTGTAATGCATTCGGAAAGCCGTTAACCTCTACCAGCGCGAATCTTTCCGGCTTACCACCGTGTATGACCACGGAAGAAGTCGAAGAGCAGTTGGGTGATAAGCTGGTCGCCATTCTTCGTGGCGAGACCAGCGGTCGTGATAAACCCAGCGAGATTCGTGACGCCAAAACTTCACAAATATTAAGACAGGGTTAACCCTGCTAGCCAGCCATCATTAGGTTTCACGTAATAGGTAATAACATATGTCAGCGATCGATAAGCACGCCGTAAAGCAGTTCTTGATGTCACTTCAGGACTCCATTTGTCAGCAGTTAGAACAAGAAGATGGAAAGGCCGTCTTTGTCGAAGATGCATGGCAACGTGAAAAAGGAGAGCGACTGGGTGGCGGTGGTCGCTCACGTGTTTTGCGTGATGGCCTTGTTTTCGAGCAGGGAGGCGTGAACTTCTCGCATGTGGAAGGGAAAGAAATGCCAGCATCTGCGACAGCGCATCGCCCAGAGCTAGCGGGTCGTCGTTTTGAAGCGATGGGTGTTTCTTTGGTTATTCACCCTAAAAACCCTTACGTACCGACTTCACACGCCAATGTCCGCTTCTTTATTGCAGAAAAAGATGGCGAAGACCCAATTTGGTGGTTTGGTGGTGGTTTTGACCTAACGCCGTTCTATCCATTTGAAGAAGATTGCCAATCATGGCACGACACTGCAAAACTGCTTTGTGCGCCATTTGGTGACGATGTTTACCAAGAGCATAAAGCATGGTGTGACAAATACTTCTTCCTACCACATCGTAATGAAACTCGCGGTGTTGGCGGTTTGTTCTTTGATGATCTAAACCAGTGGGAATTTGATAAGTGTTTTGCTTACATCAAAGCAGTGGGTGAAGGCTATTGCCAGGCTTACTTGCCGATCGTTTCTCGTCGTAAAGAGATCAAGTATGGTGAGCGTGAGCGTGAATTCCAACTATATCGTCGCGGCCGTTACGTAGAGTTCAACTTAGTGTATGACCGTGGCACCTTATTTGGTTTACAAAGTGGTGGGCGTACTGAGTCGATTCTGATGTCAATGCCGCCGCTCGCTCGCTGGGAGTACTGCTACGAGCCAGAAGCGGGATCGCCAGAAGCTGAACTTTACGAGCGATACCTAACGCCCCGAGAGTGGTAAGCACGGAATCTCCTTTTCTATATAGATAGATAGTGATAGGGTCATCTGTAATCAGGTGGCCCTGTTTTCTCTATATCTAAGTAAGGAACAAAGGTAAGGAAATGACCCAGCAAATCGATCGCTATGCCGTGTTTGGTAATCCTATCGGACACAGTAAGTCGCCATTCATTCACACCTTGTTTGCTCGTCAAACTAATCAATCTTTGGTGTATACCGCAGAAAGTGCACCTGTTGATGGTTTTATTGACGCGGCGAAGGTGTTTTTTGCTGAAGGTGGCAAGGGGTGCAACATCACTATGCCATTTAAAGAAGATGCTTATCAATTTGCTAGTCGATTGACAGAACGGGCTCAGTTAGCAGGCGCGGTAAATACCCTCAAGAAGTTAGACGATGGTGAAATCATCGGTGACAACACTGATGGTGCAGGTTTAGTGCAAGATCTGCTTCAGCATCAGGTTGTATTGGAAGGTGCGCGAATCCTAATTATTGGTGCTGGTGGTGCAGCTCGTGGTGTTATTAAGCCACTACTCGATCAAAAGCCGACCTCTTTAACCATTACCAACCGTACCTTTAGTAAAGCACAAGAGCTCGCAGAGCTGTTTGTCTCTCACGGTCCTATCCTCGCCAAAGAGATGGCAAGTATTGATGAAGAGTATGATGTCATCATTAACTCCACATCCGCTTCTCTTAGTGGTGAACTGCCGACTATTTCATCCTCCATCTTTGCCGCTAACAGTACAAGCTATGACATGATTTATGGCAAAGGGGTGACGAGCTTTAACTTATGGGCAAAAGAGAATGGTGCCGCTCATGCGTATGACGGTCTTGGAATGTTAGTTGGGCAGGCTGCGGAAAGCTTTATGCTCTGGCGTGGCTTACGTCCTGGTGCCAAACAAATTCTCAGAGAACTAAGAAAGAATCTTGAAGGTCAATAAGCGATGAATCAATCCATCTTATTCCCAGATATTCAATCATGGGATGAAGTATCACAATCGGTAAACTTTTCGGCGCAACAATCAGGCGCACTAATAGAGTGCTTTGTGACGAAACAAAAGTTAGAAAAGCTCAGTGGTTCACTGATTGAAACTGAGCAAGCGGCAATTAAAGTGTTTACTGATTACAGATTCGACCTAGAAGAAATGGCTGAAGAGCTAATAGAAGATGAAGCCTTCAACGAAGAAGGCCATATCATCATCGGTTAACAGGGTTTTAGTTCAAGTCTTTTACTTCATTTAAGTAGTCGTTTTTGTTCTGCACATAGTTGTTGGCAGACTTTTGCAAGAAAGCTCGTTCTTTTTCTGATAGAGGGCGAGCTTGTTTTACTGGGCTTCCAACATATAAGTAGCCACTTTCTAATACTTTCCCAGGTGGCACTAAACTGCCTGCTCCGATCATCACCTCTGACTCAATTACAACAGCATCTAAAACAATAGCTCCCATACCAACCAAAACACGATCGTGGATCTCACAACCGTGCAGCATCACTTTGTGGCCAATCGTAACGTCATTACCAATAATCAATGGGTAGCCGTTTGGGTTTTCGGCGTTCTTATGGGTGACATGCAAAACACTGCCATCTTGAATATTCGTTCGATCACCAATGTGAATGTGGTTTACATCGCCTCGCGCTGCTACCAATGGCCAAATGCTAGAATCATCGCCAATTCGGATATCACCGACTAAAACAGAGGTTGGGTCAACGTAAACACGCTCACCAAGTTCAGGCTTTATACCTTTGTAGCTTCTCATTGAGCTCATCTTTTTTCCTTATTCAGGGCGATTACAGGGTGTATGGAGGTAGAATAGTAGTGAAAACTCGCCTTTTAGAATAAAAAACACCCAAACGATAAAAAAATCAAAAAAAACGAGAAAAAGGGCTTGCCAATGTGATCGCAATCTCTATAATGCCACCTCGCTGACACGGCAACGCTTCGAAGCTTAAGTTTCGAAAGTAAGAAGCCAAGTTAGCAAGCCAAGTTAGCCAAGCGGAAACGCTTGAAGAAAGTTTGAAAAAAGTGATTGACACTAAACTTTAACTCGCTAAAATGGCCGTCCTGTTTTGAGCGAAGCTCAACAGGAAAGCTCTTTAACAATATAGACCTATCAATCTGTGTGGGCACTCGTTGATGATAATCCAATTAGATACCTCGGTATCAAATTAGGTTTCAATGATACGAAGTGACCATTGAATCGAAAGATTCAGCACAGTCAATTCAAACATTACTTCTGC
>NZ_JAWPOL010000260.1:0-1215 GCF_033391095.1 Vibrio sp. Vb0667
AGACGCCACCAGTTCAGCCATTTGGTAAAAACGTTTCGCCCATTTAGAAATCATGCTCATCCTCTCGGTCGAAGGCTTCGAATTATCTGAATGATAACCCATTTTTTTTAAAAAAATAGTCGAAATACGAGCATTACAGTGAAAGCGATTCGTTTTCATGGTTAATCGGGGAGAGTTTGTTCAGCTCTAAGCAACAATTCCGCCTTTATTGATGAGTTTATTGGTCAAAATTGGCAAACGAATGAGTCATACATCACATTGATGATTAGAGGTTGCTTATATTGTTGGGTGAATGAAGAACTGAAAATGATTTCAAATGCATCAACTTTATTTCGGCTCGTTTCAATTAATTACATTTAGAAACATTTTACGCAATTTATGTAGGAGAATTCGGAATCTACTCTCTGTAAGGTTAGTGTGTTTTCAACAATATCCTGTTCCATAAAGACGGTAAATACATGCAAAAGAAACCACTTGTCGCATTAATGGCGGCTACAGCTATCCTTGCAGGATGCGGAGAAGCGAATAATGCCCAAAGAGAGAGCCAAGCGCCTCTTGTCGTAACTCAGGATGTCACGGTAATCGACTACCAACCGAGTAAATCATATATCGGTCGCATTGAAGCGGTAGAAGATACCAATATCACAGCACAGATTTCAGGCTATTTACAAGCTCGTCATTTTGAAGAAGGACAAATGGTAGAAAAAGGCCAGCTTCTTTATTCTATTGAACCTTCTTCTTTTGAAGCACAAGTGGCAAGTGCGAAAGCAGCGTTAGCACAAGCAAAAGCTTCGCTTAAAAAGGCAGAGCTTGATCACCAACGTGGTAAAAACCTGCTTCCTCGTGGAAGCATCTCCCAATCGGAATTTGATGCGTTGACAGCAACATTGCTAGGCGCGCGTGCAGAACTAGAAGCCGCGAATGCACAGCTTAAACTTGCAGAAGTCAACCTTTCGTACACGCAAATCCGAGCGCCATTTAGTGGTCGTATTAGCGACACAAAAGTGAGTACTGGTGATCTGGTTTCTCCATCTTCAGGTGTGCTGACGACGCTCGTGAGCCTAGATCCTGTGCACACTTCGTTTAGCGTCAGTGAACGTGAGCGTTTAGCGATGGGCATGGATCGAATTAAAGGCGATGGTTCGGCCGAGTCGAACGGTGTGGAAGTGCAACTAGAGCTAGAAAACGGCCAGTTTTTCGAACATCTAGGTCAGC
>NZ_JAWPOL010000261.1:0-1209 GCF_033391095.1 Vibrio sp. Vb0667
TAACGCGTCACTTCGTCATCAAAACGAATGCTGTTGTAGCCTAGGCTGGTGGTTTTGGGTTTCGATAACTCGGCGTGAATCTTAGCAATGAACTCAGGCTCAGATAGGCCTTCTTGCATCGCCTTTTGCGGCGTAATACCCGTAATTAATGCGGCTTCCGGAGAAGGTAGATAATCAGCAGGAAGCTGGCAGTACATCACCAGAGGTTCGCCGATGATATTGAAGTTTTCATCTGTGCGAACACCAGCAAATTGGCTTGGACGATCTTTCGCGGGATTTGTACCCCAAGTCTCGTAGTCAAAGAAGAAAAAAGTGGGCTGATTATCTTGGTGCATTCTGCTTACCGTTTACGGAACCGATAAGAGTATTAGACCATTCAACGCCTTGACTAGCAACGAAAGATGCAAGGTGAAGTTGTGAAAATGAAAAAGCCGATGGCGAACCACCGGCTTGAAGTTTTGCATTTGTCTGCTTAGGCAGCAAATAAGGATTAGGCTTTCGTTTCTTCAAGAGCCGTTTCAGCTTCTGAGGACTTCAACACTCGGCTTGCAATGGTGCCTGCCGTCATTGAGCCAGAAACGTTCAGCGCAGTACGAGCCATATCAATCAGAGGTTCAATTGAGATCAAAAGTGCAGCGATCGTTACAGGCAAGCCCATTGCTGGAAGAACAATCAATGCCGCAAATGTTGCACCGCCACCAACGCCCGCAATACCAAACGAGCTGATAGTAATGATCGCAATCAGAGAAAGAATGAAGTTTACGTCTAGTGGGTTAATACCCATTGTTGGGGCTACCATCACAGCTAGCATCGCAGGGTAGATACCCGCACAACCATTCTGACCAATTGTTGCACCGAAAGAAGCAGATAGGTTCGCGATCGCTGGTGGCACATTGAGCTTGGTCACTTGCGCCTCAATATTCAATGGGATGGTTGCCGCCGAACTGCGAGAAGTGAACGCAAACGTCAATACAGGCCAAATTTTCTTGAAGTATTCAACAGGGCTAACGCCAACGAATGAAACCAAAATGCCGTGCACAACAAACATCAAACCAATAGCGACGTATGACGCGACGATAAAACCAAGTAGGTTTAGGATGTCGGATGCATTTGAGGTTGCAACCACTTTCGCCATCAATGCAGCAATACCGTAAGGTGTAAGCGCCATGATCATTTTTACTAAGCGCATAACGATAGATTGAGCCGCTT
>NZ_JAWPOL010000262.1:0-1209 GCF_033391095.1 Vibrio sp. Vb0667
TTAAGGCGTTGCAATGAGGTTGGTGTTTGCCAATGAAAGGGATAATCTTTACCGAGTTCATGGAGTTAGTGGAAAGCAAATTTGGACTTGAAGTACTTGACCAAGTGCTCGAACTTTCCGATGACGAAGGGGTATATACCTCTGTCGGCAGCTATGATCACCGGGACTTAGTCAAACTGATCGTCAATCTCAGCAAAGTTTCTGATATTCCCCCAGAGCAGTTACAAGAAGTGTTTGGTGAAAGCGTATTTTTGAACCTGCTACGCTCCATTCCCAGTCATGCAAGCTTGCAGCAGTGCGACAATACCTTTCAATTTGTTCGACATGTAGAAAGCTTTATTCATGTAGAAGTTAAAAAACTTTACCCAGACGCCAATCCGCCTAAGTTCGATTTTATCAGCGAAACACAGTCAGAAGTGGTGTTCGACTACCATAGTGCAAGGTGTATGGCGCATGTTTGTTTGGGGTTGCTCAAAGGCTGTGCTGCACACTTTGGACAGGTCATTCATATTACGCATCAAAACCAAACTGAAGACGGAAGCCAAGTTCGATTTTGGCTGGAGGCACAATAAGAAGAGTATGACGGGTAACTCCTCATTAGAAAGGAAACTCAAACGAGAAATCGCCTCAAGAAAGGCGGCAGAACTGCTTTTAGAGCAAAAAAGTTATGAGCTCTACGAATCGACGCAAAAATTGAGTGTCGCGTTAAAGAAGCTAGAACTTCGCTCGGAAAGCGATCTGCGCAAGTTTGAGTTTGAAGAAAAAATTGATGCCACGCTTATTCGGTTTGGACGGACATTCCTTTCCAGCACTTTCGACGAGACAATGATTGCCAGTTTTCTTGAGCAACTGACGTCCAATTCCGTTATTACCGCTTCGTATTTATACCTTGATCCTGTCCAACTCACTTCTTTACGTCGTCATCATTTCGGGCATTTGGATCTAAAAAGTGACAAACCTATCGCTCGAACACCCAATTGGCAGAATGAGGCGCTACATTTACCCATCATCATTGATGAGCGAGTCGTTGGCGAATTGATATTTTCTGTGTCGCTGGAACAAATTGAGCAAGCTTTTATCTCCAAACAAATGGAACTGGTTTCTGATTTGGTTCACGGCGTGATCAGTCGTCACCTCAGCCTTGAACGTGAAGTCGAGCTAAGAAAGCGAGCGGAAGAGTCAGAAAAAGCGACGAAAGAGTTTGTCGCG
>NZ_JAWPOL010000263.1:0-1208 GCF_033391095.1 Vibrio sp. Vb0667
GTGATCGCGTAGACAGAATGATAGTTCATTCCTCGGAAATTGCTGGCTAGATTGGTATTACTACGCACTGAATTTTTTATGTTGTAGAAAGGAATCAAAATGCCAAACTTAGTTTTAGAGTATTCGAACTCAGTGGAAGAGCGAGTCAATGTACAAGGTTTGCTGGAAGACTTACATAAAGCTGCGTTAGAGAGTGGCCTTTTTGAGTTGGCCTCTGTGAAATCAAGAACGTTAAGATGTCATAACTGGCTAATTGGTGAAGCGGGTGACAGTCTCGATTTTATCCATATCAATTTTGATTTGTTGTCTGGCCGAACGCCTGAACAAAAGCGAGAATTATCGCGAGCTTTAATGGTTGTGCTTCAAGAACAGGCAAGTCATGTACACAGTTTAACGGTTAACATTCGAGATATGGATGTGGACAGCTTTCAAAAAGTGGTGAACTGAATATAAGGCTTGGCCGACGTTGTTCACGACTTGTTGTTTCTTCCCAAATTACCCCGACTCGGCTACTCTGTATTCTTTCTATTTTTGGATAAAAATTGATGTCGACTAAAGAGTTACTGTTTTCGTTTCACGGACGTATCGATCGCAAAACCTATTGGATTTGGAATGTGATTTACTATATTTCGATTATAGGTTTTGGTGCGGGTATCAGTAAGTTGTTTCCTGCGTTTTCTTACCTGTTACTGCCAATATTCTTGTTGGTACTGCTCATTCCTGATTTGGCTATTACGACAAAGAGATGGCATGACCGCGACAAGTCGATCTACTGGTTAGGCTTGAACATTCCTTTGGTGATTGGTCGCATCGCAACGCCGATGACAAGCCCAATGGCGCAAGAGCCTTCAACGCCACAGCTGTTCATTGCTTCGATTTCATTAATTTGTGGGCTTTGGATTTTGATTGAGTGTGGTTTTTTGAAAGGCACATCAGGCCCGAATAAATACGGTCCTGAGCCACAGTGATTTATGAGTGTGGGAGTCTCTGCCTAAGGTGTGACTCTCACATCAGTAGAAATCGTTTCTGTTGAAGGCGACTACGTTGTCTGTTTTAACCGACGTCGCTTTTCCTTGTAATGCTTCTCTGAACTTTGTGACTTGTTTTTGTAATTCATTCATTAACACGACGTTGGTGTGATGAGGGTTTTTACAGTTGCGAATCACACGATCAATATGGCTTTGCTGAGCCCATAAGCGTGGTTGCAT
>NZ_JAWPOL010000264.1:0-1206 GCF_033391095.1 Vibrio sp. Vb0667
GCACTTGGTACATCTACTCCAAAACATCCATTTACCAAGCAACAGCAACGTTATTGATTCAAGAAGAGCAAAAAAGTGCGCTATCGATTGAAGAAGTGTACGGCGTAGATACGACCAAGAAAGAGTACTTTCAAACACAAATCGCTATTCTGAAATCCAACCACATTGCCGACAAAGTCATTAATGAACTGAATTTAACTCAACACCCTGAATTTACGAGCTCTGGTGGACTAAAACAAAAAATCGACGACATCAAAGCAGTCCCGTTAGTACAAGATTTATTGAATGTCTCTCCTAGCCCAAAAGAGACATCACAATACTCTGAGTCTTACTATCAAGCACTTCAAGCCTTCAAAAGAAAGCTAGAAATTGAACCTGTTCGAAACACACAGTTAGTGCGAATTAGCTTTCGTTCTGCCGATCCAAAGTTAGCAACAAGAGTCGCGAACGCGGTTGGTCAGGCTTATATTGATGCCAACTTCGAAGCCAAGCTCGTAGTGACTCAAAATGCAGCAACATGGCTGACTAATAACTCTCAAAAACTCGAAGAGCGCTTAAAAAAATCAGAGCATGCTTTGCAAGAGTTTTTGCTCAAAGAAGGCCTGATTGATATCAACGGCATCGACGACATCTACGCCAACGAACTAGAAGAGCTTAACCGTAAACTCAATACCGCTGTCAATAAGCGCATCGAAGCGCAAACCTTGATCCAACTACTAAAAAGAAAATCTTCTCAGAATCTTGATAGCCTGCTGTCCATTGACGAGTTTGCCAATCAAGCTCAGATTCGTGATTTGAAACTTTCAGAAGCCCAAGCTGCGAAGAACGTTTCTGAACTGGCGCAACGTTATGGACCAAAACACGATCGAATGGTCCAAGCGAAAGCGCAACTCGCCTCTATTCAAGAGCGAACTCAGCAATTGATTCGCGAAATCTCTTTTAGTAAGCAACAAGACTTACTTGCAGCGAAAGCTCAAGAAGACATGTTGCGCGAAGAACTGGACAGAAAAAAATCAGATTTCCAATCATTGGGTTCGCAAAAGGCGCGCTATGAGCAATTGAAACGAGAAGTAGAGTCAAACAAAGATCTTTACGAAGCTTTCTTAAATCGAGAAAAAGAAACCAGCGCTACTAGCGATTACAAAAATGTGACCGCTCGCTTTACTGATAAAGCGATCATTCCACTGTTTCCTGTCGCGCCACAAC
>NZ_JAWPOL010000265.1:0-1205 GCF_033391095.1 Vibrio sp. Vb0667
ATTCTCAGATTCAATTCTGAACCGTGTTGTTTTGCTGCGGCTAATAAGACTTCCGGTTTGAGTTGCTCACTCAAGAAACCGTCCGCATCGCCTTGATCAACCAAAATTGGTAAGGGTGATTTCTCTTTCTTCAAAAGCTCACTTGCATCGTATTGCTTCCAACTTTCGATATCAGTGCCCAAGTATGCGGTGAATGCTTTTTGTCCCCACGGACACTGCATTGGGTTGCTGATTGGGCTAAATGCTGAAATCGAGCGGTATAGTGTCGGATTCTTAAGGCCAATGGTGAGCGCACCGTGTCCGCCCATGCTGTGGCCAGAGATTGATTTCACATCCGATACTGGGAAGTTGGCTTCGATGATGGCTGGCAGCTCTTGCGTGACGTAGTCGTACATATGGTAATGCAGTGACCACGGTGCTTGAGTGGCGTTGAGGTAAAAGCCTGCGCCTTGGCCTAAGTCGTAACTTGCATCATCGGCAACGCCTTCACCACGCGGGCTGGTGTCCGGAGCAATGATGGCAATCCCAAGTTCTGCCGCCATACGAAATGCGCCCGCTTTCTGCATAAAGTTTTCATCGGTGCAGGTTAAGCCCGACAACCAGTATAAAGCGGGTACTGGGTTGGATTTGGTTGCATTCGGCGGCAAGAAAATCGCAAAACGCATGGTGCAGTTCAACGCTTTAGAATCGTGCGTATATTGTTTGTGCCAACCGCCAAACACTTTGGTTTGGCTTACATTTTCAATGGTCATGGATAAACTCTCTAACAACAGAATGAATTCAGGCTCCCCTTACGGAGAGCCTGAGTCAGCATTACTTATCCATATGGATAACGGTACGGATGCTCTTACCTTCGTGCATCAGATCAAATGCTTTGTTTACGTCTTCCAAGCCCATCGTGTGAGTAATGAACTCTTGTAAGCCAAACTCACCCGCCATGTAGCGGTTTACGATTTCTGGAAGCTCAGAGCGACCTTTCACGCCACCGAACGCACTGCCGCGCCATACACGACCCGTAACCAGCTGGAATGGACGAGTTGAGATCTCTTGACCCGCACCCGCAACACCGATGATCACCGACTCACCCCAACCTTTGTGACAGCACTCAAGCGCTTGACGCATAACGTTTACGTTACCGATACATTCGAATGAGTAATCCACACCGCCATCCGTCATTTCAACAATCACTTCTTGAATTGGTTTGT
>NZ_JAWPOL010000266.1:0-1204 GCF_033391095.1 Vibrio sp. Vb0667
TATATAAGAGAAAAGATATGTCAAAAGAATTTAGCCGCACGCAGCGTGTTGCACAGCAGCTGCAAAAAGAATTAGCAATGATCCTTCAACGTGAAGTTCGTGATTCACGTTTGGGTATGGTTACCATTTCCGATGTGGAAGTCTCTCGTGACCTTGCTTACGCAAAAGTGTTCGTGACTTTCCTATGTGTAGGTGAGCAAACACCAGAATCATGCCTAGCGGCACTACGTGAGCATGAAGTTCACATTCGCATGATGCTTGGTAAGCGTATTCGTCTGCGTCTAACTCCAGAAATCCGCTTCTACTACGACAACACGCTCGTAGAAGGTATGCGTATGTCTAACCTAGTAACCGAAGTGGTTAACTCAGACAAGCAGAAGCAAAAGAACTCTGGCCGTGAGGACGAAGAATAATGGCTCGTCGTCGTAAAGGTCGTCCAATTAATGGTGTTATCTTGTTGGATAAACCAACAGGTATCTCTTCCAATGATGCACTGCAAAAAGTAAAGCGAATCTACTTTGCTGAGAAAGCGGGTCACACTGGTGCGTTGGACCCTCTAGCGACGGGTATGTTGCCGATCTGTTTAGGTGAAGCAACCAAGTTTTCTCAGTTCCTACTGGATTCAGACAAACGCTATCGCGTGATCGCGAAACTTGGCGAACGTACTAACACTTCAGACTCTGATGGTGAAGTGGTAGAAACGCGTCCAGTAGATGTGACTCTCGAGAAACTAGAGGCGAGTATCGAGAAGTTCCGTGGCGAATCTGACCAAGTGCCTTCGATGTTTTCTGCTTTGAAATACCAAGGCAAACCTCTGTACGAGTACGCTCGTAAAGGTATCGAAGTTCCACGTGAGTCTCGTAAAATTACGGTATACGAAATCATTCTTCACCGTTTTGAAGGTGATGAAGTTGAGATGGAGGTGCACTGTTCAAAAGGCACTTACATTCGTACTATCGTCGATGACTTGGGCGAAATGCTCGGTTGTGGTGCTCACGTAACTATGCTGCGCCGCACAGCTGTAGCCAAGTACCCTTACGAGAAAATGGTGACTCTTGAGCAGCTTAATGAGCTACTTGAGCAAGCTCATCGTGAAGAAATCGCTCCTCGCGAGTTGCTCGATCCACTGCTTATGCCAATGGACACTGCAGTTGAAGACTTACCAGAAGTAAACCTAATTCCTGAATTAGCGGATATGGTTCAG
>NZ_JAWPOL010000267.1:0-1203 GCF_033391095.1 Vibrio sp. Vb0667
AAAACCGATAAATCCACTATTCTTCATTCGTTTGGACAAAACTCGATCAATTCATCCATTTAAGACTGAACAAGATAGTCGCTAGAACCAGAATAATGACGAGAAGAATGTTTGCTGACGTACATGTCTTCATCCGCTAAATGCAGCGCTTGTTCCAAACTCATGTGCTGCTTTCGTTTCTCAGAAACACCAACTGAAATCGTGACGGTTTTCAGCTCTGCGCACAATTTATCGGTAACATCCAATCGACTCAGTTCTTGAACGGCTCGCGAAAGCTCTATTTGTGTTGGGTATCCGAGCAAAATAAATTCGTCACCACCAATACGATAGCTTCGCCCAGACCACACTCGATGTATCTTCAGCGAAAGCAATTGCAGCACTTCATCACCCGCTAAATGACCGTAGGTATCGTTGATTTGTTTGAAGTGATTAATATCTAAATAAAGAATCGCCAAATCCTTATTCACCCCTTGGCGATACTTAACTTGCAAAGAGCGACGATTCCTCAACCCAGTTAAGTTATCGGTGTTGGATTGACGATACAGATAGAGAGAAACACAAATTGCCAATACAAGTACGAATAGAAATACCGCTTGGGTTTGTGTTGCCAATCGCACCTCATACTCTAACGCCGTGCGCCAATCTGGACGCAAATCGTATTGAGCCACAATTTTGTCAACGCCCAACATCGCGATCGCGCGGCTAAAATATGGCGCTAACATTGCACCGCGTTCATTCGCGACGAGACCGATAGACAACTGCGAACTGTAAAACTCCCCTATCGCGGTATCTTGCTCGATGGGCACAAGCTCGCTCAAACGAAGGAAATGGTTGAGCATTGCCGTATCCATCGGGATGTAATCCACCTCCCCTTTAAGCAATGCTTCAATAAGATCGTGCTGCGTGTTAAAACGCTCAAGCTCTTTCAACGGTAAAAGCTGAGTCATCATTTGATCGAAGAAATCGTCTTTGACTACACCGATTCTTTCAGAGATCAATTGTGACACATGGGAATAGGTGTTTGGCTTGTAGCCCAATCGCTTGACCATCACTGAAGCTGGTGAATAGTGTGGTCTTGGAAAATAGCTGAATTCATGCCGTTCTCTGCTCACCGTTAATGGTGCCAAAATATCAAATTCACCTTTCATAAACTGGCGATACATCGACTCCCAACTTTCGTTAGGCTCACTGATGATCACACAG
>NZ_JAWPOL010000268.1:0-1203 GCF_033391095.1 Vibrio sp. Vb0667
AGAACTCACCCGATTTAACGGTATGAGTAATCGTTTCAGTCTCTACTGTAATAGGCTTGCTTGGCACTTGGATCTTGCCAGTTGACGGAATACGCAGTTTTTGTCCAACCGCTAAGCTGGTCGATTTCAACTTGTTCTCAGCCATCAACGCTTTCGAGTTAGTACCGTATTTATTCGCAATCACAGACAGCGATTCACCACGCTTAACAATGTGCACCATTGGTTTAGAGGAAGGTGAGAACACCGTGCCTTCAGGTGGGTTATCTTTTAGATATTTAACCACCGCTTTAGAGATAGCCTGCGCTAACTTATCTTGGTGTGCGCGTTGGAACAGCAGTTTCTCTTCTGTTGGGTTAGAGATAAATCCAGTCTCTACAAGGACCGATGGAATTTGTGGCGAACGCAATACTGCCAAGCTAGTGTTGATTGGCTTGGTGTTGTGTAGATGCGCGACGCGTCCCATTTCACCCAAAATTTCGGTCGCCAACTTGTAGCCTTCTTTTTGCGAATGGCTGAACTGGAGATCGAGCAAAGTTTGGTTCACGTTGCGGTCTTTCGTGTTCGTGACAAATGCATTGCCAGAACCACCGAGCAACTCGGACTGTTTCTCGTGGTTCTCAACCCAACGAGCAATCTCAGTGTTTGCGCGACGCGTATTCAATACGAATACCGATCCCCCACGAGGTTGTGGTGACGTGAACGCATCCGCGTGAATAGAGATTAACAGGTGCGCGTCATTTTCGCGGGCAAATGCGACACGGCGGTTTAAGTTAACAAAGTAGTCACCGGTACGCGTCATGCGCGTTTTGATTCCCGGCGTCGCATCAAGTTGCGCTGCAAGCTTACGAGAAATGCTCAGTACCGCGTCTTTTTCATACTTGCGACGAGATGGACCAATTGAGCCAGGGTCTTCACCACCATGACCAGGATCGATCACGATCAATACTTCTTGAGCACGCTGTACGGTACTCATGTCTTTGCTGGTTGTCGCCGGTTTGCTTGGTTTCACTGCTGTTGTCGCGGTTTTCTTACCGTGTGGCAGGTCAATCACCAAACGATGCCCATATTGGCCGCCCGGCGTTGGACTGAGTTTGAATAACTCTGCCTGAACGTTTTTCTTTAATTCAAAAACAAGGCGATAGGTGCCTTTCTCTGGAGGCGAGCTTTTACGCACCAATTTAAGCACTGGGCTATCAGAAACGG
>NZ_JAWPOL010000026.1:0-54875 GCF_033391095.1 Vibrio sp. Vb0667
GCGGGGTGGAGCAGCTTGGTAGCTCGTCGGGCTCATAACCCGAAGGTCGTCGGTTCAAATCCGGCCCCCGCAACCAAATACAAGACGATAGATTGAGTACTTATTTAGTATACAATTGTTAAGTCGTCTACGGATGCGCCGCTTGATTCAACGCCTGCTTCTCGCAACCAATCACATCGCTCTTTTCATAATGCTGCGAAGCATGAATCCCCAAAAGCTAAACTTTTATCCGCATCATATGATGTCGGACGATTTCGTTTGTGTTTAAAACACGATATGAATCGGCTGACGTACAGTATGATGAGGCTTCGCGTGTTTTATCTACTTTAATTAACAGAGTTATCCACATACGTCGTTCTGTGGATAAGTTGGTTGATAAAGTGTTTTTAGCTTGACTTTTTATGATGGGGAAGAAAGATCTTTTCTCTAAAATGAAGTTGAAACAACAAAGAAATACCAATTAAATCTTTGTTATATAAAGAAAAAATAAGTTTTTTGTCGGATCGAGTACGTTAAAATACGATCATTAACTGGTATTTTTTTGATCCTAGTCATTTCTCCGAGCTGTGTTTAACTTTTTTCTGTTAGCTTGTTTTTCTTGAATCTCAAATTTTTTTCCACATTACAAAATTGAGAACAAGGTCATGAATTGAACATGCAAAAGTACTTTCAATCTCTTGCATATAGACTACGCTCTATGCGTCTCTCGGCAGTCCCTTCTCGACTATCCTTATTAAGCGTTGCTTTTTCGTCTCTATAGATGAATTACTCTCAGTGGGGAGTTGATTCAGTTGCTCTGTCAAAGCCCATTTAATGTGCTCATCAAGTAATTTATTTTCACCTTGCCGACTTTCCAGCGCATCTATGATTCGCTGACTATATTCTGCATTACCAAGTGCGACAGCGATGTTACGTAGCCACTGTATATGACCAATACGACGGATAGCGGAGCCTTCCATATTTTTTAGAAAAGTCGCTTCATCCCAGTTAAACATGTCGACGAGGTCAGGGTTTTTGAAACTGTCACGACGGTGGAAATCATCTTGCTCCGTTATGTCGGCGTAGCGGTTCCATGGGCAAACCAATTGACAGTCGTCACAACCATAAATGCGGTTACCCATTGGCTTTCGAAACTCTTCAGGAATCACGCCATCGAACTCGATGGTGAGATAAGAGATACAACGCCTGGCATCGACAACTTTGTCTTCAACGATGGCTTGTGTTGGGCATGATGTAATGCATGCTTTGCATTTACCGCACTGATCAACGCTTGGCTCATCTACGGGTAGTGGTAAGTCGATAAGTAGTTCACCTAAAAAGAACCACGATCCACAGTCTTGATCTAAAATCAGGGAATGTTTCCCGGTCCAACCTAAGCCCGCTTTTTGGGCGAGAGGTCGCTCTAATATTGGTGCGGAATCAACGAAAGGTCGGTAACCATATTGACCAACCTCTTGTTCAATAAGTTTGCCGAGCTTATTTAGCTGCTTTCTGACGAGCTTGTGATAATCACGCCCTAGTGCGTAGCGGCTAATATAGGCATGACTTTTATTCGCGAGGTTTGAAGCGAATTGAGCCTCTGGTGGCAGATAGTCCATCCGGACGCTGATAACACGAACGGTTCCCGGGAGTAGCTCATGGGGTCTAGCACGCATCATGCCGTGACGAGCCATCCAATCCATTGAGCCGTGATAGCCTGCATCAAGCCATTTTTGTAGTGCTGCTTCATGTTCACTCAGATCAACGTCGCAGATCCCAACTTTTTGGAAGCCGAGTTCTTTTCCCCAAACTTTGATTTGTTGTGCGAGTTGTTCGTAGTTCATGTTAACCACCGGAATAAAGGGGGGCGGATCTTAACGGATCTCTGGCTTTGGTGCTACCCAGTTAGGTACGTTTTTGATGTTGTGAATACTGCTTATTGAAGTCATTTGCATATATTCTAAATCTAGGTCGATACTAAGATGATTAAGATACCGTTTATTGGATACTTTTTTCGCACATATGACATTTGAAAGCTTGTCTCTCAAAACCAACACGGTTTACTATTCCTGTTCTTTTGATTTTTATATAGTCAACGATCATTAGTTAGAGAAGCATCAATGAGCACGAAACAATTCAATTTAAAAGATGAGCATGAAACGGTTGCACTAGGCACCGCTCTGGCTCAGCTTTGTTCCCAGCAAACCACAATTTATCTGCATGGTGATTTGGGTGCAGGTAAAACAACCTTTAGTCGTGGTTTTGTCCGTGCTCTTGGTCATCAAGGTAACGTGAAAAGTCCAACTTATACTCTAGTCGAACCGTACCAGTTGGATCAGTGGCAAGTATATCACTTCGACCTTTATCGTCTTGCGGATCCTGAAGAGCTTGAGTTTATGGGGATTCGAGACTATTTCACAGACGATGCGATTTGCTTGGTTGAATGGCCTGAAAAAGGGCATGGCTTACTGCCACAACCGGATCTTGATGTAAACATTCGCTACCAAGGTGAGCAACGTGTAGCCGAACTAACAGCTAATAATGATTATGGTGTGCAGTTACTCAGTCGATTGGAGCTATGTTGAGTTTTTCAAATTTTAGAGTGGTGGCGACGTTTGTCGCCACTTTTCTCCTTCTCATCCCCAATTTAGCATTTGCTAACGTCGTTAAGAGTTTTCGAGTTTGGCCTTCACCTGATGAAACGCGTGTTGTCATCGATTTAGGCTCGGAAGCTGACTATTCCTATTTCTCTTTATCAGGGCCGGATCGCCTTGTCGTGGATTTAAAAAGCACGACGATGCAGGCCAAACTACCTGTTACTGTTACGGATAGCCCTGTTTTAAAACTGGTACGAAAAAGCTCGCCTCCAGAGAAGGGCACTTATCGTTTGGTGTTTGAACTAAAAAAGAGCGTTCAAGCGGAGTTATTTAAATTAAGCCCAACACCAGGTGGGCAGTATGGTCACCGCTTGGTGATTGATTTACCGCACGGTAAGAAGGCATCGACCTCTAAACCGAGTAAGCCAGCTGCGGCCAGCAAAGACATGAGCTCAGTTCAACGAGCTCAAGAAGTGTTAATTGTTATCGACCCTGGTCACGGTGGGGAAGACCCTGGCTCTATTGGCCCTTCACGTCGTAAGTACGAGAAAGATGCGGTATTGAGTATCTCAAGAAAAATTGCTGCTCAGCTCGATGCGACTCCTGGTATTAAAACGCGCATGACTCGTACGGGAGATTACTTTGTAAACTTAAACCGTCGTGTCGCGATTGCTCGTGAAAATGATGCACACTTACTGATCTCCATTCACGCTGATGCGTTTACCTCACCGAAGCCTCGCGGTGGTTCGGTCTTCGTACTAAATACTCGTCGTGCAAATACCGAAATTGCTCGTTGGGTCGAGAACCATGAGAAACAGTCTGAGTTATTGGGCGGCTCGGGTAATGCGTTCTTCACGAAGACAAAAGATCGTAACGTGAACCAAACTTTGTTGGACTTGCAGTTTAGTCATTCACAAAAAGAAGGCTATAAGCTGGCAACAGAAATCCTAGGTGAGATGGGACGTGTTGCGCACCTGCATAACACCAAACCGATCAACACCAGCCTTGCGGTTTTGCGCTCTCCACAGATTCCGTCTGTGCTAGTGGAAACGGGCTTTATTTCTAACCCAACAGAAGAGCGTTTACTGTTTCAACGAGCGCACCAAGATAAGTTAGCTCAGGCTATCACTAAGGCGGTCGTCAAGTACTTAAAAGATAACCCACCAGAGGGTACGGTGTTCTCGCCTTCAGCGAAGCCAATGGTACATATTGTAAAGCGTGGCGAGTCATTATCGGTGATCGCGAACAAATATGGGCTTAGCTCTAAAGCGCTGATGTCGGCAAACAACTTGAAGTCGACAGGCTTGGCAATTGGTCAGAAGCTCAACATTCCTTCTGCTGGTACGATTAAAGTGCCAAGTAAACCGATTACTGTTGAGACAGAAACCATTACGCACAAGGTTAAGTCTGGTGAGTTCTTAGGTAAGATTGCGAATCACTATAAAGTGAAGGTTTCAGATATCCGCCGAGAGAATAACTTGAAGTCAGATACCTTGTGGGTAGGGCAAAAGTTGAAGATAACGGTCGCGGTAAAAGATAAACCGATTCGTAAGCACAAGGTTTCTCGGGGTGAGTTCCTTGGCAAAATAGCGTCCAAATACGGCGTTAGCGTATCGAGCATTCGTAAAGCGAATAACTTACGCTCTGATCAGCTAGCGGTTGGGCAAGTCCTGATCATTCCAAACAAGTAGGTGAGCTTCTAACTCATTATGACGATTAAAATTTTGCCAGCCAGACTTGCAAACCAAATCGCCGCAGGGGAAGTGGTCGAAAGACCTGCTTCTGTGATTAAAGAGCTGGTTGAAAATAGTCTTGATTCTGGCGCAACTCGAATCGATATCGATATCGAGAAAGGAGGCGCAAAGCTGATTCGTGTTCGTGATAACGGAAAAGGTATCGCGAAAGATGAACTTGGCTTAGCGCTCAGTCGTCATGCGACATCTAAGATACATACCTTAGATGATCTCGAAGCTATTATGAGTCTAGGTTTTCGCGGTGAAGCGTTAGCCAGTATTAGCTCAGTCTCGCGTTTGACGCTCACGTCGCGTCCTGCGGCACAAGAAGAAGCCTGGAGTGCCTACTCCGAAGGGCGTGATATGCAGGTGAAGCTTAAGCCAGCAGCGCACCCGATTGGCACGACTGTTGAGGTGTTGGACTTATTTTTTAATACTCCAGCGCGTCGCAAGTTTCTTCGTACGGAGAAAACCGAATTTGCTCATATTGATGAGTTATTGAAACGTATTGCGTTAAGTCGCTTTGATGTCACCATCAATGTGCGTCATAACGGCAAGATCATCCGTCAATATCGCGCGGCGAAAAATCAGCTTCAAACCGAAAAGCGTATTGCTGCTGTCTGCGGTAATGCGTTTGTGCGGCATATGCTCAGAATCGAGCTTGAGCATCAAGGGTTAAAGCTACATGGGTGGATTACCACGCCAGAGGGAGCAAGGCAGCAAAGCGATTTACAATATTGCTATGTGAATGGCCGAATGATGCGTGACAAATTAATCAATCACGCGATTCGTCAAAGCTATGAAATGAGCTTAAAGCCAGATCAGTTCGCTGCGTATGTGCTCTTTATTGAGCTAGATCCGCACCAAGTAGATGTGAATGTTCACCCTGCTAAGCATGAAGTGCGTTTCCACCAAGCTCGTTTGGTGCATGATTTCATCTATCAAGCTTTGACGGATGCACTTTCACAAAGCGCCGTGATTGATAGACCACAGGTGAATGAATCGGCATTTCATCGCGTGGAACCGACTGAGTCCGAAGAGATTGAACATTCGCCAGAGCCTGAAAAAGTACAAGAGCCAGCATCTTCACCAGTACCAGAGCGGGTTTATCAAGCGATAGATAGTACACCGGCTTATCCTGGACGCAGTGATTATGAAGTGAAGCCTCGTAATAGCGGTCCTAGTGAAACCTCCGTGCGAGAGGCGCGCGTAGTGGAGTCATTCAAACGTAATGATTGGGTGGAATCCAAACCTGCACCAAAGCCAAGTCACAGTAAAGAGCGCCACGTAGAACCAGCGCCAACTAAACAAGAAGTACGCGCTTATCACGAGCTGTTGAAAACGCCAGAGTTTGAGGCTCAGGCAGTCACTCCAATAGCGCCCCAAACGATAACTTCGCACACATCAATGCCATCGATTACTGCATTAGGCAAAGCGCTGATGGTGGTCGATGAACAATTTGTTTTGATGAGCAGTGACAGTGGGGCGGCGTTAGTCTCGTTACCTAGAGCAGAATTTTATCGTGTAAAAGGCCAGCTTTCTCCAAGCGATGGTGCACTCAAGGCACAACCTCTGCTTGTTCCTCTATCTATTAAGTTAGAGGCCGAATTAGTGAGACTGGCCCAAGATTATCAACAAGATTTGGCATTGCTTGGTATTCAATTGAAAGCGAGAAACGAGCACGCCTTAATGGTGATGGGCGTCCCAGCTCCGCTGCGTCAACAAAACTTACAAAATTTAGTACCAGATCTGTTATCTTACGCGCAATCTTGTGTGAACGAAGGTATAGCAGCGGCTCAGATGCTGTCTGAGTTGATAGATTGGCTCGCATTACAGGTCACGACAGTGAAGAGTCACTATACTTTTTCTGAAGCCATTCAAATTATTGCGGAACTTGAACAGCTAAGACATGGTCAATTGCCATTAGAAGATACAAAATTCGTATCCGCTGTTGATTTCTCTGCCACGATAGCCAAATTAAAACCATGACAGATAAACTACCTTTGGCGCTATTTTTAATGGGGCCAACTGCATCAGGCAAAACTGAGCTGGCGATTCGTCTTCGTCAAAAATTTCCGGTTGAGATCATCAGTGTTGATTCTGCTTTGATCTACAAAGGGATGGATATCGGTACGGCGAAACCGGATGAAAAAGAGTTAAGTTTGGCGCCTCATCGCTTGATAGATATTTTGGATCCAAGTGAATCTTACTCTGCCGCCGACTTTCGTCGAGATGCATTGAAAGCGATGAATGATATTGTTGCAGAAGGAAAAATTCCACTTCTTGTGGGTGGAACAATGCTGTATTACAAGGCGTTACTTGAAGGTTTATCACCACTTCCTGCTGCAAATCCTGAAATTCGTCAGCAAATTGAACAAGAGGCATTGACTAAAGGTTGGTCAGTGTTGCACGATGAACTCAAAGAGGTTGATCCTGTGTCAGCCGCGAGAATCCATCCCAATGATCCCCAACGTTTATCTCGGGCATTGGAAGTTTTTCGCATTTCAGGTAAAACTTTGACTGAATTGACTCAAACGAAAGGTGAAAGCCTACCATACCGAGTCAAGCAGTTTGCAATAGCTCCCAAGGATAGGGCAGAACTTCACCGTCGGATTGAACTCCGTTTCGAGAAGATGATGGAAGCGGGCTTTGAAGAAGAAATGAAAGCGTTATATTCGCGAAAAGATCTTCACCCCGATCTTCCTTCCATACGATGCGTCGGTTACCGACAGATGTGGGAGTATTTAGATGGGGAGTGTACACGTGACGAAGCGGTATTTCGTGGCGTATGCGCGACTCGTCAATTGGCCAAGCGTCAAATCACCTGGTTACGCAGCTGGGATGATTTAACTTGGTTGGATAGCGAGAACATTGAACAGGCATTAGAAACGATGTCGGAAGCAATAGCATCTGATTGACATAGCTGTGTATAATGTGATCGTTTTTGCGTGAACGCACTCTCAAAGGATCTGTTGTTGGCGGTTTTTATACTATGCTGCTAATTACTTAGAGTGCATTTTTGATTCGTTTAGCTCAGATGCAAAAGCCGTATCTTTTGCATTGCACCACTAGCTAAATAATTACAACTACAAATTAAATAAGGAAAATAAAAATGGCTAAGGGGCAATCTCTACAAGACCCATTTCTAAACGCGCTACGTCGTGAGCGTATCCCGGTATCTATCTACCTTGTGAATGGTATTAAACTACAAGGTCAGATCGAATCATTCGATCAATTTGTGATCCTGCTGAAGAATACTGTTAACCAAATGGTGTACAAGCACGCGATCTCAACAGTTGTGCCGGCTCGTCCAGTGAGCCATCACAGCGGTGAACGTCCACAAGGTGAGCGTCCACAAGAGAAATCTGAAGATTAATTCTTCATCGAGTATTTTTAAAATAAGGAGTTGATTGCTTGTTTGACCGTTATGAATCCGGTGAGCGAGCCGTACTTGTTCATATCAACTTCACGCAAGAAGGTGAATGGGAAGATCTGGCTGAGTTCGAAATGCTGGTTTCTTCTGCTGGGGTAGAGGCGCTACAAGTGGTAACTGGTAGTCGTCAATCCCCACACCCGAAATACTATGTCGGAGAGGGTAAGGCCCAAGAGATTGCTACAGCGGTACAATCAACGGGTGCCGAAATTGTGATTTTTAATCACGCCCTCTCTCCTGCCCAAGAACGTAACCTCGAAGCACTGTGCCAATGTCGAGTTCTCGACCGCACTGGTCTTATTCTCGATATCTTTGCTCAACGAGCTCGAACACACGAAGGTAAGCTACAGGTAGAGCTGGCTCAACTTCGTCATATCTCTACTCGTTTGATTCGTGGTTGGACACACCTTGAAAGGCAGAAAGGTGGTATCGGTTTACGTGGCCCGGGTGAAACCCAGCTGGAAACCGACCGTCGCTTATTGCGTGACAGAATCAAAGCCATCCTGCGACGCTTAGACAAAGTAGCGAAGCAGCGTGAACAAGGGCGCCGCGCCCGAAATCGAGCTGAAATCCCAACGGTTTCACTTGTGGGTTACACCAACGCGGGTAAGTCGACACTCTTCAACCGTATTACAGAAGCTGGCGTGTACGCGGCTGATCAATTATTTGCTACTTTGGACCCGACTTTACGTAAGATAGAGTTAGCAGATGTTGGTCCTGCCATCTTGGCAGACACGGTTGGTTTTATTCGACATTTGCCACACGACTTGGTTGCGGCCTTCAAGGCAACCTTGCAGGAAACGCAAGAAGCTGACATTTTGTTACATGTTGTTGATGCCAGTGATGAGCGTTTTCGTGAGAATATTCAAGCTGTTCATGAAGTACTAGAAGAGATCGACGCGCATGAAGTGCCGACTCTGGTTGTCATGAACAAAATCGACAATCTAGATTCGCAGAAACCACGTATAGAACGAGACGAGGAAGGCGTACCTCGCGCAGTTTGGGTTTCAGCAATGGATGGGTTGGGCATTGATGTCCTGTTTGAGGCTCTGACGGAACGTCTGGCGTCACAAATGGTCGAGCATCAGTTGCGAATTCCTCCACAGTATCAAGGACGATTCCGTAGTACCTTCTTCCAAATGAAGTGTATTCAACGTGAGGAATATGACCAGGATGGTAACTTGTTGATCGATATTCGAATGCAGCAAGTAGATTGGTCTAGACTTGAAAAAAGAGAAGGGGCAGTTTTGACTGGCTTTATAGTCACTTAAAGGACTGCTACAGTATAACGTCATATCAAATGATGGAGCTTTCTAATGGCGTGGAATGAGCCTGGAAATAACAACGGCAACAATGGCCGCGATAATGACCCTTGGGGTAATAATAATCGTGGTGGCCAGCGTCCTGGTGGCCGAGATCAAGGTCCGCCAGATTTAGATGAAGTGTTCAACAAACTGAGTCAAAAGCTGGGCGGCAAGTTTGGTAAAAAAGGCGGCGGTGGTTCTCCAATCGGCGGCGGTGGTGGTAGTGCAATTGGCTTTGGCGTGATTGCTCTGATTGCTGTTGCAGTTTGGTTCTTCGCTGGTTTTTACACCATCGGTGAAGCAGAGCGTGGTGTTGTACTGCGTTTAGGTAAATACGATCGTATCGTAGACCCAGGTCTTAACTGGCGTCCTCGCTTTATTGATGAGTACGAAGCGGTAAACGTACAAGCGATTCGTTCACTACGTGCATCTGGTCTAATGCTGACCAAAGATGAAAACGTTGTAACAGTTGCGATGGATGTTCAGTACCGAGTGACTGACCCATACAAATACTTGTACCGTGTAACCAATGCAGACGACAGCTTGCGTCAAGCAACGGATTCTGCACTACGTGCAGTAATTGGTGACTCATTGATGGATAGCATTCTAACCAGTGGTCGTCAGCAAATTCGTCAAACTACGCAAGAAACACTGAACCAAATCATTGATAGCTATGATATGGGTCTGGTACTTGTTGATGTGAACTTCCAGTCTGCTCGTCCACCAGAGCAAGTGAAAGATGCGTTTGATGATGCAATCGCAGCACGTGAGGATGAAGAGCGTTTCATTCGTGAAGCTGAAGCATACAAGAACGAAATCTTGCCTAAGGCAACGGGTCGTGCAGAGCGTTTGAAGAAAGAAGCACAAGGTTACAATGAGCGTGTCACTAACGAGGCTCTTGGTCAGGTAGCACAGTTCGAAAAACTACTACCAGAATACCAAGCAGCGCCTGGTGTAACGCGTGATCGTCTGTACATTGACGCAATGGAAGAGGTGTACTCAAGCACTTCGAAAGTGTTGATTGACTCGGAATCAAGCGGCAATCTTCTTTACCTTCCAATCGATAAGTTGGCGGGACAAGAGGGCAAAGCAGATACCAAACGTAAATCGAAGTCATCTTCAACTTATGATCAAATTCAACTTGAGTCTGATCGTACACAAGAAGACACTTCGAACACGCAGTCTCGTTCAACAGGTTCACGTCAAGGGAGATACTAAGAATGCGTAAGTTAATGATCCCTGTACTGGTAATCGCACTGGCATTAATGTTGATGTCTTTGTTTGTGATTCCTGAAGGTGAGCGCGGTATCGTGGTTCGATTTGGTCGTGTCTTGAAAGACAACAACGACATCACTCGAATTTACGAGCCTGGTCTGCATTTCAAGATGCCTTTGTTTGACCGTGTGAAACAACTTGATGCACGTATCCAAACAATGGATGGCCGTGCAGACCGTTTCGTAACGTCTGAGAAAAAAGACGTTATCATTGATACCTACGTGAAGTGGCGTATTGAAGATTTTGGTCGCTACTACCTCGCGACTGGAGGTGGTAACTCGCTAACGGCAGAGGCACTACTTGAGCGTAAAGTGACGGACGTGCTTCGTTCTGAAATCGGTGCTCGTGAAATCAAACAGATCGTATCTGGTCCACGTAACGATGATGTGCTACCAGAAGACGCAAGTGCCGATGTTGTCGCAACTGAAGCGGCTCGTGAGGCGCTTGAGATTGATGGTGAACGCGACCTAATCATGTCTGAAGTATTGAAAGACACGCGCGAAAGCGCAATGAAAGACTTGGGTGTTCGTGTCGTTGATTTCCGAATGAAGAAAATCAACCTGCCTGATGAAATCAGTGAGTCTATCTACCGTCGTATGCGTGCGGAGCGTGAGTCTGTTGCTCGTAAGCACCGTTCTCAAGGTCGTGAAAAGGCGGAAGTTATTCGTGCTCAAGCAGAACTAGAAGTAGCAACTATTCTAGCTGAAGCTGATAAAACTGCGCGTGTGACACGAGGTGAAGCGGATGCTGAAGCTGCGAAGATTTATGCTGAAGCGTACAACAAAGACCCTGAGTTCTTTAGCTTCCTACGCTCGCTACGTGCGTATGAGAAGTCCTTCAGCTCTAAGAGCGATATTCTGGTGCTTGATCCGAAGAGTGAGTTCTTCCAATACATGAACCAGTCGAAGGGCAGCATGGAGAAATAATCTCCGCGTCTCATTGAAATAAAAGGCTCCTTAGGGAGCCTTTTTTGTATCTGATGCTAAGTGCTAGCTCATCATGATGGCGATGACGGATCCAGCAACTACTAGGCAGCCACCGATGCGTCGTAGCTGATGGTTGGGTTGTTCACTTAATTGAGCCACCATATTCCGCCAACCGTTAGGAGCAATCAGTGGCCCAATGCCTTCCACGATCAAGACGAGCCCAATCGCCAACCATATGGATTCAGACATAGCGCTTTCCAGTCGAATAGAGAAAGCTAAATACTATCAGTGATATGCTGATTTCAAAATGAACAAAGTGGCAAGATGACATTCTGGTAGTAACTCTGTGAACAAAAAATGACTGCAAGAAGCGTGATTCGGTGCTAGAATCCATTTTTAACTAGCAATCAGACTTGGAAAGATGGGAAATAACGTAGTCGTTCTAGGCACCCAATGGGGTGACGAAGGTAAAGGTAAAATCGTAGACCTTTTAACTGAAGATGCAAAATACGTGGTACGCTACCAAGGCGGTCACAACGCAGGTCACACTCTCGTAATTGACGGTGAAAAAACCGTTCTTCACTTAATTCCATCAGGTATCCTTCGCGATAACGTAAAATGTGTTATCGGTAACGGTGTTGTACTATCACCTGAAGCTCTACTTAAAGAAATGAAGCCTCTTGAAGAGCGCGGTATTCCAGTACGCGAGCGTCTTTTCATTTCTGAAGCATGTCCGCTAATTCTTCCTTACCACGTTGCAATGGACCAAGCTCGCGAAATCGCTCGCGGTAAAAAAGCTATCGGTACTACTGGTCGTGGTATCGGTCCAGCATACGAAGATAAAGTTGCTCGTCGCGGTCTACGCGTTGGCGACCTATTCGATATGGCGACTTTCGCAGAGAAGCTAAAAGAAGTCATGGAGTTCCATAACTTCCAACTAGTTAACTTCTACAAAGCGGAGCCAGTAAGCTACGAAGAAGTACTTGAGCAAGCTAAAGGCTACGCTGAACTACTAACGTCAATGGTTATCGACGTAACTGACGAACTAGACGCAGCACGTAAGCGCGGCGACAAGATCATGTTCGAAGGTGCACAAGGTACACTACTTGATATCGACCACGGTACTTACCCGTACGTAACGTCTTCTAACACGACTGCTGGTGGTGTTGCTGCAGGTTCTGGTTTTGGTCCTCGTCACATCGGTTACATCTTGGGTATCGCAAAAGCGTACTGTACTCGCGTTGGTGCTGGTCCATTCCCGACTGAACTATACGACGGTTTAGATAAGCAAGATCCTATTGGTAAGCACTTAGGTGAAGTTGGCCACGAGTTCGGTGCGACAACTGGTCGTCTACGTCGTACAGGTTGGTTCGATGCTGTTGCTATGCGTCGTGCAATCCAAATCAACTCTGTATCTGGTTTCTGTCTAACTAAACTAGACGTACTAGATGGTCTAGAAGAGTTAAAAATCTGTACTGGTTACAAGATGGAAGATGGCTCTGTGCTAGAAGTTTCTCCGATGGCTGCTGAAGCATTCGAAAAAGCAACGCCAATCTACGAAACAATGCCTGGTTGGTCTGAGAACACATTTGGTGCTAAGTCACTAGATGCTCTACCACAAGCCGCTCTTGACTACATCAAGCGTATTGAAGAGCTAACTGGCGTTCCAGTAGACATCATCTCTACAGGTCCTGACCGTAACGAAACTATCATCAAAGTTCACCCATTCGAAGCTTAATTGATAGCCGTTAAAGATTGCAAAAGCCGACCTTATGGTCGGCTTTTTTGTATCTGAACAAAAACAGCGTGACTCTCATATGGCAAGCTTTTGCCGCTGAGCCTAAATCAGAGGCAAAAATTGTCTAAAGCTTAGCTGTTTTTTGCCGATAAGGTTATCAAGCAGAGGAGATCCTTCACCGATCTTTGGTTTCTTAGATACCTTAAGGGTACGTTTATGAAGTTACGAACAGTGGCTGCTTCACTGTTGTTGACCTTGGTTGCTACCACAGTGAAAGCTAATGTTGCTGATGTGGGGGCACCAGTTCCGATCTATACCGAAGCAGAGCTGATAAAGCTTATTGAGCAAAATAAGCACTTACAACGTGTGCGCGCTGATAACTGCCAGCTGGTGGAGGATATCGTAGCTCGTGCGACTCGAATTAACTTACCCGCTTATGAGTTTCTATACGGAGATATGTTAGCTTGGGGTGTGTGTGTCGAGCAAGATGTCGAACTGGGTCTTTACTATATCGAAAATGCAGCGCATCAGGGGTTACCTGCTGCACTAGAGCAGATTGGCCGATACTATTCGCGTGGCACTTTAGTACAGCAAGATAAAGAACGTGCAATTCCATATTTGCGAGAAGCAGCGTCAATGGGAAACCTAAACGCGCGTATTCATCTGGCCGAGTTGCTTTTACGTGATTATGGCAGTCCACTCGATTACGAAGATGCGTATCGTTGGTTATATAACTCTGTCACAGCAGATAAGCGGCAGCATAAGCGCATAACTGTATTGAGAAACGGCCTTGAACAGCGTATGCCACAAAACGTTATTGCTCGAGCTAAACGGCGAGACACCTTTTGGTAACGCTTCAATATTGCAAACAACTTCATACAACAAAGCCCACGTCACGTGGGCTTTGTTGTTTTCCCGATAGTTGGTAGCGCTTAAACCACTTTGTGTGGACCGAAGCATTCGTAATGGAATTGCTCTTCTGGTACGCCAAGTTCTAATAGCTGTTTCGCTACGTGCTGCATAAATCCTACAGGACCACAGAAGTATACCTGCACTTTATCTTGCTTTAATGCAGCTTCAATTTCATACAGATTGACAAAGCCCGTGAAGTGGAAGTCTTCACCTAGCTTGTCTTCTGCCGTTGGTTGGTTATACCAAACGAGCGCGTTCATATTTTCTTTTTCTGCAACGAGTTGGTTTACGTGTTGCTTGAAAGCATGCTGTTGGCCATTTTCTGTTGCATGAACCCAAGTTACAGGTGCTTGATGTGCTGAGAGACTTTCTAGCATTGACAGCGTTGGAGTAAGTCCCACACCAGCAGAAATTAGAACAACGGGTGTTTGTGGTTCGGCATCCATAAAGAAATCACCGGCAGGGGCCGCAAGCTGCACTTTTTCGCCAATGTTCAGGCTATCGTGCAGGTAGTTCGACACTTTTCCGCCTTCTTCACGTTTTACTGAGATACGGTAGGTGTTCTCTTGGACCGCAGAAGACAGGCTATATTGGCGAATTTCTTGGTTTTCTAACTGTTCACTGTTGATGTAGATGCCAAGGTATTGTCCCGGTTTATACGGCGCCACTTTTTGGCCATCGGTTGGCTTGAACACAAAGCTGCAAATGTGTTCGCTCTCAATCTTTTTATCGACTAATTCAAATTCGCGTAGACCGCGCCAGCCGCCTTCCAAAGCTTCATTTTGTTGGTAAATTTGTTCTTCGCGCTGAATAAATACATTCGCAAGTACGCCGTAAGCCTCAGCCCAAGCATCCAACACTTCTTGACCTGGATTAAAAAGCTCATCGATTGTCGCAAGTAAATGCTTACCAACAATTTGGTACTGATCTTCTGTGATCAAAAAGCTCGTGTGCTTATGCGCAATTTTCTCTACTGCGCCAAGCAGAGCTGGCAAATTTTCAATATTGGCAGCATAGGCACAGATAGCGTTGAATAATGCTTCACGCTGATCGCCGTTACGCTGGTTACTCATGTTAAAAATATCTTTCAACTCAGGGTTATGAGTAAACATACGCTCGTAAAAGTGCGCGGTCAGTTTTGGTCCTGTTTCGGCGATGAGTGGTGCGGTCGCTTTGACGATCTCGATAGTTTGATTGCTGAGCATAAGGGCTTCCTACTTTAAGTTGTATTTATAATGCATGTTTAAAGTTGTATCTCAAATGTATCTTTCGATCAAGAAAAGATTTACACTTTTATCGATAGCTCAAGTTTGGGGTTTTAGCATCACCAGCGGGTTATTGAGTCGCACTTTGGGAGAGAATATGCAGTTAACTAGTTTCACTGATTATGCGTTGAGAACCTTAATTTTCTTGGCTTCGTTGCCGGAAGATGAGTTAACCAGCATTACCGAAGTGACGGATTTATTTGGTGTGTCGCGCAACCATATGGTTAAAGTTATCAATCGGTTAGGACAGTTGGGTTATGTCCATACCGTGCGCGGAAAAAACGGTGGTATCCGGCTGATGAAGCCAGCGTCTGAAATCACAGTCGGTGGTGTTGTGCGCGATTTAGAGCCGTTAGATTTAGTCAACTGTGGTGTGGATTTTTGCCATATTACCCCTGCTTGCCGCCTCAAAGATAAATTGGCGAAAGCAAAAAGTGCCTTCCTGGCGGAGTTGGATGATTGCACGATTGAATCCTTGCTCAGTGACAATTCTGAACTTTTGATCTTGCTGGCTCGTCCTTAACTCATTTGCATGCCTAGAGTCGATCTCGATCATTCTTTTTTCAAAGCAATTCTGTAGCTTATCGAGAGACTCAGATATACTAGCCATATACCTTCCTTGCTAGATAGGCGTGCCTATGTCAGACAATATTCCAAACGATCCTTTTGCAGATCGTGAATCCAAAAATTACGAAAATCCAATTCCAAGCCGAGAGTTTATCATCGAGTTTCTAGAGCAAGCGGGCGTTCCAATGAATCGTAACGACTTGTATGAGGCACTAAAGCTTGAGGGCGAAGAGCAATACGAAGGGTTGCGTCGTCGGCTACGTGCGATGGAGCGAGATGGCCAACTGGTGTTTACCCGCCGTCAGTGCTATGCATTGCCTGAAAAACTTGAAATGGTGAAAGGTTACGTGATTGGTCATCGTGATGGCCATGGTTGGGTACGTCCAGAAGGCAGCGTCGGCAAGGATGATGATATTCTGTTACCGCACCATCAGATGAAGAACATCATCCACGGTGATTTTGTCTTAGTGCAACCTACAGACAACAGCAAGCGCGGCCGCCGTGAAGGACGTTTGGTGCGTGTGCTAGAGGAGCGTAATGATCAAATCGTCGGTCGTTTCTTCCTTGAATATGGATACTCCTACGTTGTCCCAGATGACTCGCGTATCAGCCAAGATATCCTGATCCCAAATGAGCACAAAGCGGGTGCACGCATGGGTAACGTAGTCGTAATTGAAATTACTGATCGTGGCTCACGCTCACGCGGCATGATGGGTAAAGTGGTTGAAGTCCTTGGTGAAAACATGGCACCAGGTATGGAAACACAAATTGCGATTCGCACACACCAAATCCCTCACGAATGGCCAGAAGCCGTCGATAAACAAATCGAAAACTTAGGCGAAGAAGTACCAGAAGAAGCGAAAGTTGGTCGTGTGGATCTACGTGATTTGCCACTAGTGACCATTGACGGCGAAGACGCACGAGACTTTGATGATGCCGTTTACTGTGAAAAGAACAAAGAAGGTGGTTGGCGTTTATGGGTAGCGATTGCTGACGTCAGTTACTACGTTCGTCCTGACTCTGCGTTGGACAAAGAAGCGATAAATCGTGGTAACTCAGTATATTTCCCGTCGCAAGTTGTGCCGATGTTGCCAGAAGTACTATCGAACGGCCTATGTTCGCTCAACCCGCAAGTAGATCGCTTGTGTATGGTGTGCGAAATGACCATTTCCGATACAGGTAAGCTGTCTGGTTACAAGCATTACGAGGCGGTGATGAACTCGCACGCTCGTCTCACATATAGCAAAGTGAGCGCGATTCTAGAAGGGGATGAAGAACTACGTGAGCGCTACCAGCCGCTTGTTTCTCATCTAGAAGAGTTGCACAAGATGTACAAAGTGCTGAAAGAAGCACGAGATCAACGCGGTGCAATCGAATTTGAAACCGTTGAAACCAAATTTATTTTCAATGCGGAACGTAAAATCGAAAGCATTGAGCCAGTAATTCGTAATGACGCGCATAAGATCATCGAAGAATGTATGATTTTAGCCAACATTGCTTCGGCATCGCTGGTAGAAAAAGCGAAAGAGCCCGCGCTTTATCGTATCCACGAATCTCCAGGTGAATTACGCCTGCAAGGTTTCCGTGACTTCTTAAGTGAACTTGGTCTTGAGCTAAAAGGTGGTTTAGAGCCTTCACCAACGGACTATGCTGATCTCGCACGTCAAATCTCCGGGCGTCAAGATCAAGAGTTGATTCAGACCATGCTGCTACGCTCAATGAAGCAAGCGGTATACAACGCAGATAACGCGGGGCACTTTGGGTTGGCATTGAAACGCTATGCGCACTTTACGTCGCCAATTCGTCGTTACCCTGACTTGTTACTTCACCGTGCAATCAAGTATCTGATTGCTAAAGAAGAAGGTCGTAATCAAGATCGCTGGACACCAACAGGTGGCTATCATTACTCGTTTGACGACATGGATTTTTACGGCGAACAATGTTCGATGACAGAGCGCCGTGCTGATGATGCAACACGTGATGTTGCGGATTGGCTGAAGTGTGAATATATGCAAGACCACGTCGGTGACGAACTAGACGGTGTTATTGCTAATGTCACTAGCTTTGGCTTCTTTGTACGTTTAACGGATTTGCACATCGATGGTTTGGTACATATTTCTACCCTTGCGAACGACTACTATCAATTTGACCCGATTGGTCAACGACTTATTGGTGAAAGTTTCGGTAACATCTACCGCTTAGGTGATGCAGTAAAAGTAAAAGTACTGGCTGTTAACCTCGATGATAAGCAAATTGACTTTGAATTGGTCGAAACAAGTCGTAAGCTACGCGGCGAAGGTAAGACTGCGAAGAAACGCGCAGCGGAAGCAAAACGCAAAGCGAAAGATAAAAAACGCGCTGCGACTCGCTCTTCATCGAAAGAAGGTGGCGCGGCTCGTGCAATTCCTGCGATAGAGCCAACTAAACGCCCAGAAGAAACGGGCGCAACGAGTAAGCGTAATGGCCCAAAACGTGGTGACGCCGAAGGCAACGAGAAGCCTAAAGTGAAAAAAGCACGTAAAAAGAAGCCGCACAGTAAGCCGAAGAAAACCAAGCGCACTAAAAAAGAAGCGCAGTAGGTTGAAGCGCCAACTTAGTTCAAACTCGGTTGGCGCAGGCAATACGACCAGAACAACAGGTTAAACAATGAGTAACGAATTTATCTACGGCATTCACGCAGTGAAGGCGGTATTGGAGCGCGAACCAGAGCGTTTTATCGAGGCGTACGTTTTAAAAGGTCGTCAAGATGATCGCCTAATGCCAATCCTAAATGATCTTCAGGTTTGTGGTGTTTCTATTCAGCAGATGACACGTAAAACCTTGGATGACAAAGCACGCGGTACAAATCACCAAGGCATCATCGCTCGTGTGAAACCAGCGAAGCAGCTGAATGAGAACGATATTGATGACATCCTTGCAAAGCACGAATCACCACTGCTCTTAGTGTTAGACGGCGTGACCGATCCACACAATCTTGGTGCGTGTTTACGTAACGCAGATGCGGCAGGTGCTGCGGCGATCATCGTACCGAAAGATCGTTCTGCGCCAATGAATGCGACGGTAAGCAAAGTCGCTTGTGGTGCAGCTGAAGTCGTACCATTGATCCGAGTGACTAACTTGGCTCGTACTATGCGTACATTGCAAGAGAAAGGCATCTGGTTTGTTGGTACTGCGGGTGAAGCAACGCACGACATCTACCAAGCCAAACTGACTGGACCTCTTGCTATCGTAATGGGGGCTGAAGGTGACGGTATGCGTCGTCTGACTCGTGAAACCTGCGACGATTTGATTAAGATCCCAATGGCTGGTAGCGTTTCAAGCTTGAACGTATCTGTAGCATCCGGCATCTGTTTGTTTGAGGCAGTTCGTCAGCGTATTGCTGCAAAGTAACGACGAAACAAACAGTTACTGTAGAATCAGACATAATGATAAAAACAAAGGATGGGGTGCCATCCTTTGTCGTTTTCACCGATTTATAAATAAAAATCCTCAGGGAAGTTATGACTCAACAAGACATTAAATTCATCGCCTTCGATCTAGATGGTACTTTGCTTGATAGCGTGCCAGATCTAGCTGTCGCGGCAGACCAAGCAGTACAGGCGCTTGGCTTTCCATCGGTTTCAGAAGAACAAGTTCGTGATTACGTGGGTAACGGTGCAGACGTGCTTATTGGTCGCTCATTAAGCCAAAGCCTGACCATCAACCCGGAGCTGAGTGAAGAGCTTCGTGCTAAAGCGCGTGTATTGTTTGATGATTACTACGAGCAAAGCGGTCACAAGCTAAGTCATCTTTACCCAACGGTAAAAGAGACACTAGCAGAGCTGCACAAAGCGGGCTTTGTTATGGCGTTGGTGACTAACAAACCTTCAAAGTTTGTGCCTGACGTTTTGGAAAAGCACGACATCGCAAAATACTTCGTTGATGTCCTTGGCGGTGATGCATTCTCAGAGAAAAAACCAAACCCAGTAGCATTGAACTGGTTGATGGAAAAGCACCAAATCCAACCAAGTGAAATGCTGATGGTTGGCGACTCGAAAAACGACATTCTCGCAGCAAAGAATGCAGGCTGTGCCTCATTTGGTCTGACATATGGTTACAACCACGGTGAACCTATTTCAGCATCAAATCCAGATTTCGTCGCTGACAGTTTGGCAGAATTATTGGACGTTGTAGCGGTTTCTGCATAACGGCTACAAAAGAGCTTCCAAAATACTCGTTAATGAGTACACTGAGTAAACCGTGCACCTATTACTGCACGGTTTTTTTCATTTAATTAGATTAAGAAGTCAAAGGAATCATTCTAATGAGCAAACCCATTGTATTGAGTGGTGTTCAACCTTCAGGTGAACTAAGTATCGGTAACTACTTGGGTGCTCTACGTCAATGGCAGCAGATGCAAGACGATTATGATTGCCAATATTGTGTGGTAGACCTTCACGCGATTACGGTTCGTCAGGACCCTAAAGCGCTGCATGAAGCAACTCTAGACGCACTGGCAATTTGTCTGGCAGTTGGTGTTGACCCGAAGAAGAGCACGCTATTTGTTCAGTCACATGTACCAGAGCATGCTCAATTAGGTTGGCTTCTTAACTGCTACACTCAAATGGGTGAGCTGAGCCGTATGACTCAGTTTAAAGACAAATCGGCACGTTACGCGAATGACGTAAACGTCGGTCTATTTGACTACCCGGTGTTGATGGCGGCTGACATTTTGCTTTACGGTGCACACCAAGTACCTGTAGGCAGTGACCAGAAGCAACATCTAGAATTAGCGCGCGATATCGCAACGCGTTTCAACAATATTTACTCGCCAGAGCAGCCAATCTTCCAAGTTCCAGAGCCTTACATTCCGACAGTAAATGCGCGTGTAATGAGCCTTCAAGACGCAACGAAGAAGATGTCTAAATCTGATGACAACCGTAAGAACGTTATCACGCTGCTGGAAGAGCCTAAGTCGATCCTTAAGAAGATCAACAAAGCGCAAACCGATACCGAAACGCCACCAAGTATCCGTCATGATATCGAGAACAAGGCGGGCATTGCTAACCTAATGGGTCTGTACTCCGCGGCGACAGGCATGAGCTTCGAAGAGATTGAAGCGAAGTACCAAGGCGTAGAAATGTATGGCCCATTTAAGAAAGATGTTGGTGAGGCAGTTGTAGCAATGCTTGAGCCAATTCAAGCAGAATATCACCGTATTCGCGCTGATCGTGCTTACATGGACGAGGTAATGCAGCAAGGCGCTGAGAAAGCCTCGGCACGAGCGGCTGAAACGCTTAAGAAAGCATACGAAGCAGTAGGTTTTGTAGCTCGCCCATAGTTGCTAAGAACGAATACGAAAAGCTCCACTTTGGTGGAGCTTTTTTTATGCCTGTATTACTGAAATGGTGTGTCTTTCATACAGCGTTCCATGTCGTAATATTCAACACGTCCTCGAGCCCCTAGAAAGGCAGACTTCACAACCATGCCTCTATCAATGAAGTAACTAAGCTGTACGCATGATATATCGTAGCTGAGTTCTTTAATTCTCGCTGGAATCCAGTAGGTTCCTGGCGTTCTTAGACGCTGAGTAAAGGTAATAACACCCTCGTCACTGACTTCTAGCTCTTCAATACCATCCAGTTCATTTTTGGCTGATTCGATGATGTCTTGATTCGCCGTAGGTTGAAGTGGCTCACTGGCGGTCAACTGACACCCCGCTATCAAGCCAAGTAGGGAGAGAGCTAGCACACTGCGTTGAATTTTTTTCATTTGTCGTTCCTGGGTTTACAGCTAATGAGATCTTATTGTCTCGCGCAGGTGTTATATCTTTTGTGTATGTTTTTGGCTAGTGAGTAATGAAAAGTTATTGAATAAATCATGAAAACTTTGAAGTATGAGGGGCCTGTATAAGAGAGAACGAAGCGAGTAATAGATTCTTGGGCTTGAACAGTGATACAAGTGAAAATTAAAGCATTCTAAATTAGTGACTAATTATATTTTTTATTTGTAACAGGAACGGTTGGGTTAATAAGCAACTCAACAAGTGATGTATTTTCTACTCCTTAACATGAAGTGAAAAAGTAAACTGAGTAATCAATCTAAATTCTGATTTGTTTATCAATAGCGCTCTGTATTTATTACAAAAAATGTTTGAATGGGATGCTCTGGCATATTTTCTTATATTCACATGTGATTCATTTCACGGCTTTAATTGCTCATTCTTATTTATTTCATAAATAAACCTGATAGTAGACGCAAATGGCAGGCTCTAACCAGAGCTAAATTTGCATTTACATAAATATCAGGTATGACAATGGACACGTTAATCAAACCCTCAATACTCGCATTAACCATCGCCAGTGCACTTAGTGCAAACGCGAACGCAGAGATTATTATTTCCCAATACGTAGAAGGCGGCGCTTATAATAAAGCGGTAGAGATCGCTAATACGGATGATACTGCGGTGACACTCACTGGCTACGAGTTGGCGAAATCATCAAACGGTGGTGGTACTTGGGGCAGCACATTCGACCTTAGCCAAGTGACGATACAAGCTAACCAAGTGTATGTACTGGCGCATGGTGACGCGAGCGATACCATCAAAGCTATCGCCGATATCACAGATAAAAGCGTTGCGAACTTTAACGGTGACGACCCGATCGCACTGCTGAAAGATGGTGAAGTGCACGACATCATCGGTGTGATGGGTGACGTAGATTTTGGTAAAGACACCACATTAGTTCGTAACAGTGATGCACTAACCCCTTCTGCTACTTATGATGCATCTCAGTGGACGGCATTTGAGAAAGACAACATTGACGGCCTTGGTGAGCTAAATGCGACTGAGCCACCAGCACCATTCGCTTGTGAAGTCGACGGTCAGCAACCTAACTTCACTACCATCCAAGATATTCAAGGTGAAGGCGATACGTCTCCATTCATTGATGGTTACCCATACATTACTGACGAAGATCATTTCGTAACGGGTGTCGTGACTGCTGTTACCACTGGCCTAACCAAAGGTTTCTACCTACAAGCATTAGAAAGCGACAACAACGACAAGACCTCAGAAGGCTTGTTCATTCATACTGACGCGGCAGACACGGCGCTGAAAGCTGGTGACGTTGTTTGTGTGAAAGGTAAAGTTCAAGAGTATTACAGCAATACTCAGCTTGCTTCTGATGCTAACAGCTATGTGAAAACAGGCACCTCTGAAACCTCTCGAGTTACCGATCTTGTTATCAAAGAAGGTGAGACACTACGTGATGCGCTTGAGCGTCATGAAGGGATGCAAGTTGAGTTGACCTCGGCAAGTGACTTGTTTGTAACTCGCAACTTCTCTTACGACTACGATTCACGTCGTAACAATATGATGCTCTCTCATGAAGCGCCATTGTTAAAGCCGACTCAATTACACGCGGCAGAGAGCGATGCAGCCGTTGAGCTAGCAAAAGACAACGCAGCAAACCGCGTATACCTAGAATCAGATGGCAAAGCACCAAACGGCCAAATCCCATACTACCCAGATTTTGCTAAAGATGCAGACCAAGATGGCTCTTCAGAGCAGCACATTCGCCTTGGTTCTCGAGTAGAAGGTCTTCAGGGTGTCGTGGCTTACAGCTACAACGAATACCGCCTGATTGCGACCAATGAAGTCGATAACACCAACTTTGTGACTTCAGGTGAAGGCTTCGATGTGGCTCGTAAAGATGCCCCAGCGATTGCGGACTCAGATTTGCGTATTGCAAGCTTCAACGTACTGAACTACTTCAACTCCGTGGCTGACAGTGGCCATGAAAACCCAACCGGACAAAACCGTGGTGCGACTAATCTAGACGAATTCCTGATCCAGCAAGCGAAAATCGTTGCGGCGATGAACAAGATGGACGCTGACATCATTGGTTTGATGGAAGTCGAGAACAATGGCTTTGGTGATGGCAGTGCTATCCAAAACTTAGTTGATGCCCTAAATGCTGAGATTGATGACGCTGAAGATCATTACACGTATGTCGAAATCGAAGAGCAAGACAAATACCAAGACGAATACTTTGGCAGTGATGCGATCATGGTGGCGATTTTATATCGTGCTAACGCAGTAACGCCAAAAGACGCTGCAAAAGTGATCATCACGCCAGAGCAGCACATTGCAGAAAACACAATTACTCGTAAAGAGGGCACAGAAAGTAACCCTGCTTACGATAAGTACCAACGACACAGTCTACTTCAGACCTTTACGGTGAAAGAGACGGGTGAAGATTTGTCTATTGTCGTAAACCACTTTAAGTCGAAAGGCTCTGAGTGTATTGAAGAGTGGATTGCTGGTGTAGAAGATTCTGAGCCAGCGGACCTGCAAGGCAACTGTAACAACTTCCGCGTTTCTGCTGCGCACGCAGTGGGTGAAGCGTTGAAAGAGGTGAAAGGCGATGTATTGCTCATGGGCGATCTCAATGCTTATGGCATGGAAGACCCACTTCTGACACTGACTGATTACTCGAAAGAGAAATACGGCCGTGACATTTATACTGCTGCTTACACAACCATTGGTGATGGTGAACTTCAAGTAGAGAAGACCAAAATTGAAAAAGGTTACGGTCTGCACAACTTAAACACGTTGCTGCACGGCGCTGATACGTTTTCTTACACCTATTCGGGCGAGCTGGGTAATTTGGACCACGCATTGGCAAGCAGTAGCCTAGCGCAAAAAGTGGTAGCAATTGAAGATTGGCACATCAACTCACTAGAGAGTAACTTGTTCGAATACAGCAGCAAGTACACAGGTGATATGCCGAAGTACAAAGATGCGTTCTCTGCCTCTGACCACGATCCAGTGATCATCGCGATTGATTTACCAGATGATGACATCGATTTACCGAAAGCAGGTGACAACTTAGCCGTCGATGTCCGTTTACCACCAACGGCGGTTGTAGGTGATATTGTTACGGTGAACTTAACGCCATCCACACAAGCGGCTGCGGCAAGCAGCGATACGAAAGCTTACTCGGCTAGCCAAACCTTAGTTCAAGCTGATATTGATGCGCGTAGCGTGAATATTGAGTTTGAACAAACGCCAGAGCAAGGTAATTATCAGTTAGAAGAGAAAGTGACTGACTCGACAGGTAATATCGTGAAGTTTAGCTCTGTTCGTGATGTTTCAATGACGCAAACTGAAACTGGAACAGAAGGGTCGAAGGATTCAGATGGTGGTTCGTTTGGTTTTGGCGCGCTATTTGCGCTGCTAGGTCTCGGCTTATTCCGTCGTCGCCGCTAAGCGAATTTACTTCCTGACAAACAGTTCCTAAATAACTGTAAAGACCAAAGGCCAGCCTATGCTGGCCTTTATGTTCAGAAAAAATATAGAAATGGATAATCATATTGACGTATTAGTTACCAAGTTTGGGTATACTTTTTCAGCAGAGCAAAGGGTGAGACTACTAAATGGACATTAGCTATCGTCAGCTCAAAGCTTTTATCGCCTTGGCTGAGGAACAAAATTTTACTTATGCCGCTGAAAAGGTGCACATCACCCAGTCTGCGTTGAGCCAGATGATGAAAAAGCTGACCCAGCAACTTACCAGCGAACTCTATCAGCGCCAAGGCAGGAAAATCATCCTCACCGAAGCGGGCGAGCAGTTGTATCAGGAAGCGCGATTTATCGTTAATCGCTTGGATAAACTAGTTCAGCAAAACAAAGACCGCCAACACGGCTACAACAAGTCGCTGGTGGTTTCGTCGCTATATACGTTGTGTGCATCCTTAGCGCCGAAAACCCTCAATGACCTGAAAAAGCGCTATCCAGATTTTACTTTTCGCTTAATTGAAGAACGGGTTGATGACATTACCCATTCAGTACTACAAGGGCAGGCAGACATCGGCATCAACACCAATCCGAATCACCCAGAATTGAACTTTGATTTACTGTTTCGCGATTACCTGTGCTTTGTTTGCCGGCAAGACCATCCGCTCGCCGAGCATAAGCAAGTCAGTTGGGAACAAGCGCATCAATACGCGTCGATTGGTGTCAGCCCTGGGAACAGTTTACGCACACTTGCTGACGAAGCGTTTCAACGCATTGGTTTAACCTATGATCCGGAGTTGAGCGCTTCGCATACCTCAACACTATTAGGGATGATTTCCAGCGGACTAGGTTCGACGATTCTGTCTTCCACTATCGGTGAGTTGAGCAACAACGTGGAAGTTCGCTTTATTCCGATTGTTCAACCGGTTCAGTACCGCTCAGTAGGGCTCATTACACGTAAAGAAACTCATCGAGAGTTAGTCGATGAGTTCAGTTTGATTTTGAAAAAGCATGTCAGCGACTGGGGCTTTGCTGAGTTTATCCCCAGTCGTTAAGCGACGTTACATTGGCCCGACGGGTAAACCTGTCAGCATGTAAATCAGGAATAGCCCGCCCCAAACACTAAATAGCACCAGAGCGTATGGCACCATCATCGCGAGGAAAGTACCAAATTTCACTTGCGGGTTATATTTGGCGATCAGCGCCAGTACCATCGGAATATATGGATTGGTCGGTGAAATGATGTTGGTGGTGGAGTCGGCAATACGGTAGCCCATTTGCGTAATTTGCGGGTCTACGCCAAGTAACATAAAGAGTGGGATAAATACCGGGGCCATGATCGCCCATTGCGCCGAACCACTAAACACAATCATGTTCATCACGCCAGCAAGCATCATAAACAGCGCCATCATCGCCAGCTTTGGCATCTCGACAGACGAAATCCATTCCGCACCATTCACCGCAATAAAGATAGCTAAATTAGACCACTTAAACCAAGCAATGAACTGGGCAATCACAAATACCAAGACAATGTAGCCGCCAACGCCCTTGAGCGCTTTGGACATCAAGTCAGGAATATCACTGGCTTGTTTGATCGTACCCGCTTTGACGCCGTAAACCACCGCATTCATAAAGAAGAATGCCATGATGATCGGGATAATCCCTTTTAGGAAAGGTGAAGGTACCAAACCGCCGTCTGCATTACGCAGAGGTGAATCGGCTGGCAGCAGGGCGGCCAAAAGCAAAGCGATAAACACCAAAGACGCTGCTCCAGCCCATTTCAACGCACTCTTTTGCTTAGTGGTAATTTCAAAAGACGGTTCACTATCGGCGTGGTTGGTTGTCACTTTATGCGCGAATTTAGGCTCGATGTATTTGTCGGTGATGAGCGTCCCTGTGACGACTAAAATCGGAACGGAAAGCAACATAAAGTACCAGTTTGCTGCCGGGCTAACTTCGACGTGTTCAACGATGGCAGACGCTTCGGTTGAAATACCGGAAAGTAATACATCGGTGCCAGCAATAAATAGGTTGGCGGTAAACCCAGCCGCGACCGCGACAAAACCTGCGGCGATGCCGACAATTGGGTTGCGGTTGGTTGCCGCAAAAATCAGACCTGCGAGAGGGGGAACCAAAATGAACGCAGCGTCTGAGGCGAGGTTACCGATGATACCAGTGACGAAAATCGACGCGGTGACAAACTGACGCGGCGCGTTGAGCAATGATTGTTTGATTGCACTGTCGGCCAAGCCTACTTCTTGCAATAGCCCCACCGCTAGCATCATACATAAGACCAATCCGAGTGGTTTAAACGAGACGAAGTTATTCACCGTCGATTGCAGGATGTAAACCAGACCTTCACCACTGATTAGGCTCTTAACGTGCACTACTTCACCCGTAGATGGATGGGTCACGTCGCCGCCAATAAACGAGAATAGGCAAGAGAGCAGCATGACGCTGAGGCACAGGAAGATAAACAAATAGAAGGGATGAGGGACTTTATCGCCCAGTCGCTCAATGCGGTCGATCATTGACGCGCCTGAACTTGATTTTTGCGTAATTGCAGTCGACATTGTTAGAACACTCCTTTGTGTAAAAAGGGGAGTCACTTCCCCTCATTTGTTGTTATTGCTGTTCAATCAAATTGATAAAGTAAGCGGCGCCAATCGGCAGCAGCCGATCGTTAAAGTCGTAGGCTTTGTTGTGCAGGCCAACGCTGCATCCTTGCTCCTCAGTGCCGTTGCCGATAAAGCCGTAGCAACCCGGTACTTTGTTGAGGAAAAAGGCGAAGTCTTCGCTGGTTAGCATAGCTTCACAGCTTGGGTTAACGCGCTCAGCTCCAACGGTTTGAGCCGCTGCGTCGATCGCTCGCCGAGTTTCGTTTTCGGTGTTAACCGTCGGTGGGTGAGAAATTGGTCCGAGTTTAAATTCTGCTTGCATCCCGTGCGCCTTGGCGCTGTGAGCTACTAGTTGCTCGAGTCGTTCAACCAAGCTATCTCGTGTTTGTTGAGACAAAGTACGGAACGTACCGCTCATATGAGCTTGGTCGGCGATGGCGTTGGTTGTTTCTCCACAATGCAGCTGTGTGACCGAAACCACTAGTGGATCAAACGGGTCGTAGTTGCGGCTGACCATGCCTTGAATACCTTGGTAAATATGGGTCGCGACAAGTAATGGATCTTGGGTTGTGTGTGGTAAGCCAGCATGACCACTTTTTCCGTCGACAGTGACAAACAGACGGTCAGAGCTCGCCATTATTGGCCCCGTCTTAAATGCGAAATGCCCTTCAGGAATGCCCGGCATATTGTGCAGAGCGTAGCATTCGTCGATCGGGAAGCGCTCTAACACGCCGTCGGTGATCATGGTCTCGGCGCCACCGCGACCTTCTTCTGCCGGTTGGAATATCAGCACCGCTTTGCCTGCAAAGTTACGCGACTGGGCCAAGTAGCGCGCAGCGAGTAACAACATAGTGGTGTGACCGTCATGGCCACAAGCGTGCATTTTACCGTCGTGGCACGAACGGTGGGCAAATGTGTTGGCTTCATGGATGGGTAGCGCGTCCATGTCGGCGCGAAGACCGATGCTCTTTCCGTCCCCGAGCGAGCCGTGAATCACACCCACCACGCCCGTTTTGGCGAAATCAGTACAGATTTCATCGACGCCGTACTTTTCGAGCTCGGCAACCACTAACGCTTGAGTGTTATTTTCTTCAAAACCTAATTCTGGTTGTTTATGAATGGCATGACGGAGACTAATCGCGTCGGCTAACCAAGGTTCTAAGACTTCAATAATGTTCATACATCTCCCCTTTAATTGAGAATGATTTAACACTATTGAAACAATTCAAACAAACCGGATTACTACTGAAACTATTAGCGTTGCTAATAGTTGCTTGGAGAGAGGTTAAACTAAACGCCGCCCAATACTGAGCGGCTTAAATGACGATTACATCCCGTAGGTGAATGGTTTACCAAGCGGCAGCATGTCCTGATGCACTGGTGCTAATGCGCTCGCGTAATAGCTGAGCAGTTTCAAGGTGTATTGGGTGCGAGCGACAAAATCACTGTCATCGCTATTCGCATCTTGATCGATGAGTTTATCGCTGTTGCGCACAATGAGGTGGTCAGGCAAAAAGCACACGTGGTTATTTTTGCTGCCGGTCATGCGCAATTCGCTGATCGGGTAAACACCGTTGATACTCACGCTGACACTCACCAATAGTGCAGGTTTATGTGCCAGTTCGTTTGCTGTCGTCAGCAATAGGAAGTTTTTCAGCGCAGGGGTTGCCATCCCGTGCCATTCCGGTGTGATAAAGACAAACGCGTCAGACTCTTGCAGTTTTTGCGCGATTGGTGTCCAAACATCCCACTCTTGGATACCTTGCCAAACGCCTTCATTCCAAAATGGCAGGTTCAGTTCATGCAGGTCGAGGATCTCCACTTGGTCGAATTCTTGCAAACCGTGCTGTTTGAGAAAACGAGCTACGTTGAGACTTTGTGAATTTGCCCTTTGGCTGCCAGAGACAATCGTTAGTTTCATAATCATTTCCTTTTGAATTTTATATCTTGTTTATTGGAGTTATGCATTTGCAGCTTTAGGACTATGGGAGGCCAAAAAGATCGAAACCAGTATTGCTCCTGCACCTAACAATTGCAGTGGTGTGAGTATTTCATCTAAAAATACGTAGCCCAACACGCTCGCCGAGACGCTACTCAGAAATCCTAGAAACGCGACGTTTGTTGCAGGAAGACGCTCGATTCCTTTAAACCACAGTGCGTAAGCGAGTACCGCGCCCACTATGGTTAGGTAGCTGTATCCGGCCAAGTTTTTTAGCGAAATGGTCTCCGGTAGACCTTCAAACCATAGCGCTGCAGGTAATAAAAGGATGCCTCCGACGAGGAGTTGCCAGCCAGTGAACGCCAATGTCGACATATTCTCCGGACGTCCCCAGTATTTGGTGAGCACCACGCCACTTGCCATGCTTAATGTACCTAGTACCGCCAGAACAATTCCTTGCGCGCTGATCTGCACCGTTTCGTTGATGACGATAAGCGCTACACCAAGCACCCCGAAGATTGCTGCGATGCAGTGGCTCAAGGCGATCTTACTTTTTAATACCAGCCCACTGAGTAGCATCACGATGATCGGTTGGCTCGACATGACCAATGCCGCCGTTCCTCCGGGCAGGTAGCTCGCCGCAAAAAATAAACAGTAGAAAAACAGCCCGATGTTGAGCGTTCCAAGGCAAGCGAGTTTTCCCCACCATTGCTGGTTCGGAAAGCAGCGTGTATACGCGATGAGCAGTAATCCTGCAGGCAGTGCGCGTATCGCAGAAGCGAGCAGGGGACTGTCTGCGGGTAGCAACTCAGTAGTGACGATATAGGTGCTGCCCCAAACGGTGGGAGCAATCGCGGTGAGCAGTATTGCTTGAATCCTTTCTGCGCTGGTCATAATAACTCCTGTAAAAGTATCTTTCGTGAAAGATTGTTTTTTAAAAGTAATGGTGTTTTTTCTTTTGGTCAAGTATCTTTTTGAAAAGATTTTTAGTTAGTGATGATCGTGAGGATGATGTAATGGACGGTGTAGATAAGATTCTTCAGCAGTGGCAGCAAGCACGACCTGACTTAGATTGTTCTTCGATGGGCGTGGTTGGGCGAATTCGTCGCGCGGCAAACTTCTGGGAACAGGCCCATGGCCAAGTGTGCGGTGATGCTGGGATCAGCGCGATTGAGTTCGATATTCTGGCGACGTTAAGACGTAGCGTCGAACCCGTCACTCCGACAACGTTGTACAAAACGTTGATGATTTCGTCTGGTGCGGTAAGTACCCGATTAGAAGGCCTAGTACAAAAAGGTTGGGTGCACCGCGTAGCGAGCGAAAGCGACCGCAGAAGTAATCGAGTGACATTGACGGAAGACGGTGTTGCCTTTTTAGATCAGGTGCTTGAAGCGCATGTCGCGAGCATGGAACAGCACTTAACTTGTCTCGACTCTGAAGAAAGAAATGCGTTGGAAAGCCTGCTGAGTAAGTTCCTGCAAGCCGAGGTGGAATAACTGATCGTACTTGCGTTTAGATAAAAAGGCGGCACAATACTCGCTTTCAGGTTTCCACGATGTAGTCCCATGCTGTTAATTATCGATAATTATGATTCGTTTACCTACAACCTTTACCAATACTTCTGCGAGCTTGGTGCAGACGTAAAGGTGGTGCGTAACGATGAAATCGATATCCAAGGCATTGAGGCGCTCAACCCAACTCATTTGGTGATCTCGCCAGGGCCATGTACGCCGAACGAAGCAGGTATTTCACTGAAAGCGATAGAACACTTCGCTGGTAAGCTTCCAATATTGGGTGTTTGTCTTGGCCATCAAGCGATAGCGCAAGTGTTTGGGGGCAAAGTGGTACGTGCACGACAAGTGATGCACGGTAAGACCTCACCGATTCGTCACAACGGTCGTAGTGTGTTTAAAAATCTGAATAACCCACTCACGGTAACCCGTTATCACTCTCTTGTGGTGAAAAACGGTACTTTACCCGACGTGTTTGAACTGACTGCATGGACAGAACTGCCTGACGGAAGCATGGATGAAATAATGGGTTACCAACATAAAACCTTGCCAATTGATGCGGTGCAGTTCCACCCAGAATCAATCAAAACTGAGCAAGGTCACGAGTTGCTTGCGAACTTTTTAGCACGCAAAACGATCTGATCGCGATCACTTTTCTTAACAAATCATTCATCTTTTTGCTGAGGTGAGCGGATTGCAAAACTATGCGATTCTCTCGAGTCTCTTTGTCTATTCATGTCTTTTTAAACCTTCTATCCCCTGTATTACATAACATTTATAAAAAATCACTTCTCTATTTTACTTTCTTGATGCATAAATAGTCATAAGCAGTGATTAATGGAAGTTGCTTTCGAGAACGAAAAGAATAAATCACTATTGAAATGGTTAATTAAATGTAAATACAATGCCGCAATAGCTTAAATGCAAAACATTATTTGCTGGCAAAGAGAGCCGGTTAAATTCGCTTATCTGCTACGCATGCGGTATCAAGAAGGAATGTGCAATGACAACGGAAATTAAAGTAGAGCGCGGTTTATTCGATGAGGTAATGGTACCTTGCTATAACCCGATGGAAATGATCCCTGTTAAAGGTGAAGGTTCACGTGTTTGGGATCAGGAAGGTAATGAATACATCGACTTTGCTGGTGGTATTGCAGTGAGCTGTCTTGGCCATTGTCATCCAGTAATGGTAAACGCACTAACAGAGCAAGCTAACAAGCTTTGGCACTTAAGTAACGTTATGACGAACGAACCAGCCCTTCGCCTGGCGAAAAAGCTAACAGAAGTGAGTTTTGCTGAGCGTGTGTTCTTTGCTAACTCTGGCGCAGAAGCAAACGAAGCCGCTTTGAAGCTGGCACGTCGTTATGCTGCAGACGTTCATGGCACTGAGAAATCTGAAATCATTGCATTCAAACAAGGTTTCCACGGTCGTACATTCTTTACCGTAACGGTTGGTGGCCAAGCGGCATACTCTGACGGCTTCGGTCCTAAGCCAGGCGACGTGACACACCTTCCTTACAACGATATCGAAGCTTTACAAGCACACATGTCTGATCGTACTTGTGCGGTCATGATGGAGCCACTACAAGGTGAAGGCGGCATCGTGCCACCAACGCCTGAGTTCGCTCAAGCGGTTCGCGAGCTGTGTGACAAACACAACGCCTTACTGATCTTCGATGAAGTGCAAACTGGTAATGGCCGTACAGGTAACTTCTACGCTTACCAAGGTTTAGGTATCACGCCAGATATTCTAAGTACTGCGAAATCACTTGGTGGCGGTTTCCCGATCGGTGCAATGCTAACGACAGCAAAATTGGCAGAGCACATGAAAGTGGGCACTCACGGTTCTACATATGGCGGTAACCCACTAGCGTGTGCGGTTGCAGAAGCGGTTGTAAATGAAGTTACTAAGCCAGAGGTGTTGGCTGGTGTGCTAGAACGCGAAGCAATGTTCCGTGAAGGTCTAGAGAAGATCAACGCGAAGTACAACATCTTCTCAGAAGTGCGCGGTCAAGGCCTATTACTTGGCGCTGCACTAAATGAAGAATGGCAAGGCCGTGCGCGTGACGTGCTGGTTGCTGCAGGTAAACAAGGTCTCATGGTATTGGTTGCGGGTGCCAATGTCGTACGTTTCACACCATCACTCGTTATCACACAACAAGAAATTGAAGAAGGCTTGGCGAAACTGGATAAAGCGATCGCGACTTTAGTTTAAGCGCGATATCAGTTTAAACGTCAACGCAGACACCCCCGTCAAGGATCTCTGATGGGGGAATTGTTCCTACAATATAGTTAGGATCTTCTTGCATCTGGAGGGAGTATTGATGCTAGTAGTTCGCCCTATCGCGATGTCGGATTACGACGCACTGCACACTTGTGCGGTGGAGTCTGGTCACGGATTTACATCTCTACCGGTTAACGAAGAACTGTTAACCAATCGAATCAAACATTCAGAGTACAGCTTTGGTAAGCCAGATGTGGCAGAACCAGGCGATGAAGGCTACCTGATGGTTGGCTTTGACTCTGAAACGGGTGAGGTTGCGGGTACCACCGGAATCGAAGCATCTATCGGCTGGGATGTCCCATTTTACTCATATCACATTAGTAAAGTCGTGCACTCGTCGCCAAAGCTTGGCGTTAACAACGTCGTTAAACTGCTTACTTTTGGTAATAACTACACGGGTAACAGCGAAATTTGTACCTTGTTCTTGCGTGAGAAATTCCGCCAAGGTCTGAATGGTCGTCTAATGTCGAAGTGTCGTTTCCTAATGATGGCAGAGCACCCAGAGCGCTTCTCTGAAACGATCTTTGCGGAGATGCGTGGCGTTTCAGACGACGAGGGTAATTCACCATTCTGGCAATGGCTTCAAGAGCATTTCTTCTCTATCGATTTCACGCTTGCAGATTACCTGACAGGTATCGGCAAGAAAGGCTTTATCGCCGACTTGATGCCGAAACTGCCTATTTACATCAACCTGCTCAGCCCAGAAGCGCAAGCCGTGATTGGTCAAGTACATGACAACACGCGTCCAGCGCTGAAGCTGCTTGAGCGTGAAGGTTTTACCAACCGAGGCTACGTCGACATCTTCGATGGTGGCCCAACGGTTGAGTGTGATCTGCGTAATATTGAGTCGGTACGTCATTCATTCCGTGCGCAAGTCAAAATCTCTGAACATTCCAGCACACAAGACTTCTTGATGTGTAATTCATCTTTCGAGAACTTCCGTGCGACAGTCACTAAGGCGGCGTATGACGCAGAGACACAGAGCGTAATGATCGCACCAGACGTTGCGGATGCACTTTCGGTTGAAGAAGGGGATTTCGTTCGCCTTCTTCCGCAGTAACAGACGACAGAATTTAAGGATAGAAACAATGACACATTGGATTGCAGGTGAATGGGTACAAGGTCAGGGTGAAGCATTTACGTCTCTGTCGCCGTACAACCAAGAAGTGATCTGGCAAGGCAAAGGTGCAACGGCAGAGCAGGTGAACCAGGCGGTATCTGCAGCGCGTGAAGCGTTTATTGACTGGAAAAAGCGTCCATTTTCAGAGCGTGAGGCAATCGTGTTGGCTTTTGCGGAGAAAGTAAAAGAGAACAGCGAAAAAATCGCCGAAGTGATTGCCAAAGAAACTGGTAAGCCGATTTGGGAAACGCGCACTGAAGCAGCAGCCATGGCAGGTAAAATTGCCATTTCGACTCGCGCTTATCATGACCGTACTGGTGAGGCGAGCCGTGAAGCAGCAGGCAACCAAATCGTATTGCGCCACCGCCCATTGGGCGTGATGGCGGTGTTTGGTCCTTACAACTTCCCAGGCCACCTACCAAATGGTCACATTGTGCCAGCGCTACTGGCTGGTAACACGGTAGTCTTCAAACCGTCTGAGCAAACGCCATGGACGGGTGAATTGGCAATGAAGCTATGGGAAGAAGCCGGTCTGCCGAAAGGCGTGATTAACCTTGTTCAAGGCGCGAAAGAAACTGGTATCGCCCTCGCTGACGCTAAAGGCATTGATGGCGTACTGTTTACGGGTAGCGCGAATACGGGGCATGTATTACACCGTCAATTTGCTGGTCAACCGGGCAAGATGCTCGCACTAGAAATGGGTGGTAATAACCCGATGGTGATCTCTGATAAATATGGTGATTTGGATGCCACGGTTTACACCATCATCCAGTCAGCGTTTATCAGTGCTGGGCAGCGTTGTACGTGTGCTCGTCGTTTGTATGTGCCATTGGGTGAAAAAGGCGATGCGCTTATCACTAAGCTCGTCGAAGCGACACGCAATATTCGCGTAGACCAACCATTTGCAGAACCTGCGCCATTTATGGGACCGCAAATTTCGGTCGCGGCAGCCAAGTTTATTCTTGATGCACAAGCTAATCTACAGTCTCTTGGCGGTGAAAGCTTGATTGAAGCGAAAGCAGGAGAGGCGGCGTTTGTTTCTCCTGGCATCATTGATGTAACGAACATTGCTGAGTTACCAGATGAAGAATACTTCGGCCCACTTCTGCAAGTGGTGCGTTACGAAGGGTTAGACAAAGCCGTGGCGCTAGCAAACGATACGCGCTTTGGCTTATCTGCTGGTTTGGTCTCAACCGACGACCAAGAATGGGAATACTTCGTTGACCACATTCGTGCAGGTATCGTGAACCGTAACCGCCAGCTCACTGGTGCAAGTGGTGATGCGCCATTTGGTGGTCCGGGAGCGTCGGGTAACTTGCGCCCAAGCGCTTACTACGCAGCAGATTACTGTGCGTACCCAATGGCATCAATGGAAGGTCAAGAGACTGTCTTGCCTGCAACATTGAGTCCAGGTGTAGCGCTATAAGTTTTAATAATAGAGTCGCAACTATGCATTGCGGCTCACCTTGCCGGCGCATCATTTAGGTATGGGTTGTAGTGATCGTTGGCAGAACACGAAAAGTGAGCAAAGACTCGGAAAAGCGTGTTGACTGACTGGCATTTACCGTCACAGGTTGATGGTTGCTCGTTCATTATTCTGGACAACTTTTGTTGTGAACGAGCAGCCAACTTCCGCTTACCTTTAAACTCTACATCTCGTAACAAGGAGTCGTTATGACGCCCGATGTGTTATTTGAATCGCTATGGCAAGATTACATTCAACGTCTTTGCCCTTCGGCTGCTAAAGTGCATCAGCTGCTTCAAGAAGATGAGCCTCTGATTAATGATCATATAGCTTTACGTACCTTCAATATCGCGCCTCTTGGTATTGAAACTCTAGCTAAGCCATTTGTAGCTATTGGTTACAAGGCGTGTGGTGATTACGTTTTCGAAAGCAAAAAGCTGGTTGCTAAGCACTATGAGCACCCAGATCCGAAGCAACCTAAAGTATTTATTAGTGAGCTAAAAGTTGAAGAGTGCTCGTCTGAGCTACAAGAGATTGTGAAAAATTTGGTGGCACAAGTCGATGCTGACAAGCTGAACGATAGCGCATTCTTACATGGTGGACGCTTGTGGGATTTAAGCTTTGCTGATTACCAAACGTTGGCTAAAGAAAGTGAGTACGCATCTTGGCTTGCGGCGCATGGTTACGGAGCAAACCACTTCACGGTGAGCGTTAACCAGCTCAATGAATATGAAGAAGTGAAGCAGGTAAACGATCATCTGCGTACCGCTGGGTTTACCATTAATGAAAATGGTGGTGAAGTGAAGGGCACTCCTGAGGTGTTGCTAGAGCAGTCATCGACCATGGCAGATAAAGTAGCGGTTCGTTTTAGCGAAGGCACTGAAATTATCCCTGGCGGGTTTTATGAATTTGCTAAGCGCTATCCGATGGAAAATGGTGATTTGTACCCAGGTTTCGTGGCCGCTTCAGCTGACAAAATCTTTGAAAGCACGAATGGCTAAGTTTTAGGGTTAACCTGTTAAGCTTACTCATTAGTGTTCGCTGCACCCTATCTCATTTGGTCATGAGTAAATAAAAAGCCACCAATGTTGCCATTGGTGGCTTTTATAATTTTGTTCGTGTCACTCTAGTTCGAGATTAACGAGTACCGTAAACCACGATGGTTTTACCGTGAGCAGAGATTAGGTTCTGCTCTTCTAGCATCTTCAAGATACGACCTACTGTCTCACGAGAACAGCCAACAATTTGACCGATTTCTTGACGAGTGATCTTGATTTGCATGCCGTCTGGATGAGTCATTGCGTCTGGTTGTTTTGCAAGGTTCAGAAGCGTCTGAGCGATACGACCAGTTACGTCTAGGAACGCCAGGTCACCCACTTTTTGGCTAGTTACTTGAAGACGACGAGCCATCTGCGCAGAAAGACGCATTAGGATGTCTGGGTTTACTTGGATAAGCTGACGGAACTTCTTGAAAGAAATTTCAGCAACTTCACAAGGAGATTTAGCACGAACCCAAGCTGTGCGCTCTTGGTCTTCCTCGAATAGACCAAGTTCACCAATAAAGTCTCCTTGGTTTAGGTAAGAAAGGATCATCTCCTTACCTTCTTCGTCTTTGATAAGAACCGCAACAGAACCTTTAACGATGTAGTACAAAGTTTCTGCCTTTTCGCCCGCGTGAATTAGCGTGCTCTTTGAAGGGTACTTATGAATATGACAGTGTGAAAGAAACCACTCTAATGTTGGGTCGGTTTGAGGTTTACCTAGAACCATAATATCTCACTTCCTCTGCAGGGTACGCTTGCGCTATCCATATTTTAGCTAAGCCTGAATTAGGCCTACTAGAATAAGAGCACTTTTTATATGCTGCAAGCTCTCTTGTGTTTCGGTAAGAAATAGTATCCTTTTTCGAAAACGATTTCTTGATTTTAATCGTGCCATGATTGAGATTTTGTAAGCAAAACTGTGCACATGATCACGGTATGAAAAGTAAACATCTTCGCAGGCAGGTTTTTAGCCAATTTTCCCTGTTTCGATGAGCTGTTGTAGGATAGGCCGAACTATGAGCTCCATTGCAAAGCTCATCTTACCGCCGGGTACGACAATCGTGTTGTGGCGTGACATGAATGAGCCATCAATCATGGCCAGCAGATATGGGAAGTCGACATTCTTGATACCGCGTAGGCGAATCACCACAAAACTCTCATCCAAACTAGGGATGCCTTTTGCATTAAGTGGGTTGGAAGTATCAACGGTCGGTACGCGCTGGAAGTTGATGTGAGTACGAGAAAACTGCGGAGTGATATAGTTGAGGTAATCGTCCATGGATCGCACGATTGAGTCCATTACCGCTTCACGCGAATGGCCGCGATCGCGAGTGTCACGTACGAATTTTTGTATCCACTCTAAGTTCACAATCGGCACCATGCCGATTAAGAAATCCACATGTTGAGCAACATTAACATCGCCATCGACCACGCCACCATGTAACCCTTCATAAAACAGCACGTCGCTGTTTTCGGGTAAGTCTTGCCACGGTGTAAACGTGCCTGGCATTTGATTGTAGGGAACCGCTTCGTCAAACGTGTGCAGATAACGGCGCACGCTGCCAGTGCCGTCATGCCCGAACTTACGGAAAAACTCTTCTAATCCCGGGAAGTCATTAGCTTGTGGGCCAAAGTAGCTAATGTGTCGACCTTGCTCGCGGGCTTTGCGAATTTCGATGTCCATTTCTGGGCGAGTAAAGCGATGGAAGCTATCGCCTTCAACCCATGCGGGTTTAACGTTCATCATATTGAACATTTTACGGAAGGCTTCAGATGTAGTGGTCGTGCCGGCACCGGACGAACCAGTAACCGCAATAATTGGGTGTTTAGCTGACATGACAAACCTTGTCGAAAATTACTTACCTGTAATGTGCAGTAGAGTTACTACTGCACGGTCGATATCCCACTATAGCACGTAACAATACCTTAGCACGTAACAATACCTTGTCATCGAGTGGGATACGGTAAAATGTGAAGGGTCTAAAATTTTGTTTTATGCTGAATATCGACGGTTTCGTGTAGCTCAGAGAACACGATAACCGCTTCACCTTTTTCCAATTGAGCTTTAACTTGATCAATTTTGTCTTGCAAAGAAACCTCGACGGTTCCGTAATCCGTTCCTTCGCGTAAGACGAATTCACGAATTAAGTTTTCCAATGTTTCCGGCGCAATGTCTTGCCATGGAATGATCATAAATACCTCTAACTTTTATGATGAGCGGCTAGTTTACTGCGTTCGTTGCTTGGATACAGCAGAAAGGTAATCTGCGGCGATACTTTCGTAATACGCAGGCAGCGCTTCCTCCAACCAAAACTTAGGTTTTAACGCCGTTCCTGTCAGGAAGCCAACATGGCCGCCGTGCTCAAAGAGACGGTAATCAATGTTATCTGGCAGAACAAACTTCGGGATCACATCGTCGGTCATGAACGGATCGTCTTTGGCATGGATGATCAGTGTCGGTAGCGTGATTTGCTGTAGTTTACTTAAGCCAGAGCATTGGTCGTAATAATCTTGTGCGTCTTTAAAGCCGTGCAGTGGTGCCGTGATCAAATCATCGAATTCATACAATCGTGTGACACGTTTTATTGAGTTGTAAGACAAAGCGAGCTCGCCATGCAACAAGTGATGTTTTTGCAACGCGTTGCGTTTGAGTGAAGAGAGTAGGTAACGGCGATACACTTTCGAAAAGCCTTGTTCAATACGGTTTGCACACGCTGCTAGGTCTAAAGGCGCTGAGATAATAGTCGCTGCATTCAAAATAGGGTGGTCTTTATATTGGGCTAAATAATTCGCCAACATGTTACCGCCAAGAGAAATACCAACCGCAACTTTGGGGTGATCAGGAAAACGTTGTTCAAGGTGCTCTAGGAAGTAACGAGCATCCGTCACTTCACCCGAATGGTAAGCTCGTGCTTTTTTGTTTGGTTTACCGCTGCAGCCACGAAAATGCATCATCACCGACAGCCATCCAGATTGAGCAAATGCATTCATTAACCCATTGGCATAAGGGCTATAGAAGCACCCCTCTAACCCATGAAATAAAACAAAAATCGGCTTTTTTTGTGCAGGCTCTTGGGTTGGGTCCTCGCTCCACGCGAGATCGAGAAAGTCGCCATCGGATGTATCGAGGGTTTGCCAAATCGGCGTAAACAACGCTTTTTTGCGAATAAAACGCGGCAAAAGCGTTTGGAGATGCGGGTTTTTGATCCCGGCGGCTGCGAAAAATTGTGTCATACCTAACTGCTCTTATGCGGTCCTTCGGTGTCCGTTGAAGAACTTATTAATATAATCCTTTATAAAGATTATAGGTATTCTACAGATTTATGGGCGTTTTGGTGGTTGAATGTTTGGCACCGGCATAGCAAAGGCTTGCTGCAAATGCTCCCCACCGAGTTGACGACAGTATCTCAACGTCAGTGGGTCACCATCATTTTTGAGTAGTGCAAGTGAGTTAATGCAGTCCACCAAATCCGCTTGTTGCTGCTTTTCTAGTTGCAGCTCAAACTGCAAGGTCTCACGATACAAAGCGTCATTGACTTGAGACTTAAGGTGGCGACGAAGGTCGCGAAAGGAGTGAAGTAAAGTTTCGCTCCTACCTAGACAGTCTTGCACCAAGGGCCAGTCTTTTTCTTGGAAAATGAGTTGCTGCTCATCGAGCCATCTGAGCAGCAGGAGTAGGTTCACGTTACCGTGGTAGTTGTTCTGTAATGATAAACACGCCTCTTTCACTTCTCGCACACCATAAAATTGCAGACTAAACTGCCAAAGGTGTTCTAGGGTGAGTGTGTATTCAGCGTGTTGATTACTCATTGATTAAACTCTAGCTCCATCTGCTCCAACGTTTCTTGAGCAGACATCCATTCCATTTCAATTTCTTCGAGCTCAGCTTTACTGGAAGCTTGAAGTGCCAGCACTTGGTTAAGTTTAGCTTTATTTTCGGCCGCATACAGTGAGTTGTCCGCCAATTGTTCTTCAGCTTCGGCCAGTGCAGCACCTAACTTATCCATTTTATTTTCTAGTTGTGTCAGCGTTTTGCGAATTGGCGCTGTCTGTTTTCGAAACTCTGCATCGCGACGTTTTTGCTCTTTCTTCGCAGCTGCGCTGTTGGCCGTATCTTTGCTTGGCTGCGCAGCCTGCGCTTCTTTGCGTTCCGCTCTTTGTTGTTCGGTTAACCATTTATAATAGTCATTTAAATCACCGTCGAACGGAGCAACTTGTCGATCATGCACTAAATACAAGTCATCGGTCGTAGCGCGCAGTAAATAGCGGTCGTGCGAAACAATCACCATCGCACCTTCGAATGTTTGCAGTGCCATCGTAAGTGCTTGGCGCATGTCCAAGTCTAAGTGGTTGGTCGGTTCATCAAGTAGCAACAGGTTTGGCTTTTGCCACACAATTAAAGCCAATACCAAACGGGCTTTTTCGCCACCAGAAAACGGCGCAACTTTTTCTAGTGCTTTGTCACCTTGGAAGCCAAAGCTACCTAGGTAATCACGTAGCTGCTGTTCGGTTTGATCGGGTGCGATTTGCATCATGTGTTGCAGCGGCGTTTCTTCAGGATGAAGCGTTTCTAACTGGTGCTGAGCGAAGTAACCAATTTTCACGCCTTGTGAGTAAGTTAGGTCACCACCTTGCGCGTTAAGTTCACCAGAGAGCAGCTTGATTAAGGTCGATTTACCCGCACCATTACGGCCGAGTAGACCAATACGACTGCCAGGAACCAAGTTTAAGCGGATCTTCTCTAAGATGAGGTTGTCACCGTAACCTGCAGATACTTCATCCATCATCATGATTGGGTTTGGCAGCGCAGCTGGCTCACGGAATTGAAAGCTAAATGGGTTATCGAATTGAGCTGGCAGTACTTTTTCCATGCGCTCCAAAGCTTTGATACGGCTTTGGGCTTGGCGTGCTTTTGATGCTTTGTAACGGAAGCGGTCGATGTAGCTTTGCATGTGCGACATCTGCTTCTGTTGCTTTTCAAACATCGCTTGTTGCAGCACCATCTTTTGTGCGCGTTGGTTTTCGAATGACGAGTAGTTACCCGTGTATTCGTTCAGCTGCTGATTCTCGATGTGAATGATGCGACCAACAATTGGATCAAGGAAGTCACGGTCGTGCGAGATCAGAATCAGCGTGCCAGGGTAGTTTTGTAGCCAACGCTCTAACCACATTACCGCGTCCAAATCCAAGTGGTTGGTTGGTTCGTCGAGTAGCAGTAGATCAGAACGACACAATAGCGCTTGAGCCAAGTTAAGACGCATACGCCAACCACCCGAGAATTGGGTCAAACTCCAACTCATTTGCTCTTGGCTGAACCCTAAACCATCGAGCAGTTCTGCCGCGCGAGCGCGAATGCTGTAACCACCAATGGTTTCAATTTTACCGTGTATCTCGGCAACTAGGGTTCCGTTGTCTTGTGTTTCTGCTTCAGCTAACTGCTTTTCGAGAGCGCGGTATTCGCGATCACCATCAATGACGTATTCCAGTGCAGTGCGCTCTAGCGCAGGCGTTTCCTGTGCGACCCAGGCCAACTCCCAATGTTGAGGTTGGCTAAATGAGCCTGCATCAATTGACAGTTCATCTTTCAGTAGGGCAAACAGCGTTGATTTACCGCAGCCGTTTTTGCCCACAAGACCGACTTTATCGCCAGGGTGAATAGTCGCAGATGCTTGGTCTAAAAGAGGTTTACCGCCACGCAGTAACTGAATATCAGAGAAGGTAATCATAAAGTTTTCATTCACTTTGCGCAGTGCGCGTTGCTTGGTTACATAGCGAAGTGGTTTCAATCGTTTTTAAAGCCACTTGGGTATATATCTAGCGGTGAATAGTAGGGGTATTGACCGGAAAAGTCGATTGATTCGCTTTAATTGCATTATGCTGTACAAAAAAGTATAACAATTTGATAACGGATAAAAATAACCACAAGGACGACCATTTGGCTGTTGCACCGTCTATTCTCCCAAAAGTTCTGGTCATTTATGCTCATCCAGAGCCACATAACTCGATTGCCAATCAAGTGATGATAAAAAAAGCTCAGTCGCTTGATCACGTCACTGTGCACGATCTTTACGGTGTTTACCCTGATTTCTTTATTGATGTGAATTACGAACATGAGTTGTTGCTCGCTCACGATGTGATCGTATTTCACCACCCACTTTATATGTATTCATGTCCAGCCCTATTAAAAGAGTGGCTAGACCGAGTGTTAGGTAAAGGCTTTGCGTTTGGCGGAGGTGCGGCGCTAGAAGGAAAATACTGGCGCAGTGTCATTACAACAGGTGGTAAAGAAGAAGCCTTCAGCGCGAAGGGGTACAACAAATACCCACTTGAGCAAATCTTGCAACCGTTTGAACTGACGGCAGCCCTATGCCAGATGCACTGGATTGAACCACTGGTGTTGTATTGGTCAAGAAATGTTTCAGATATTGAACGCTACGAACATGCCGAGTTATACCGTGGATGGCTGAGTAACCCACTTGAAAACTGGCAAGCGGCAGATCGAGGAGGTCAGTATGGCGATCACCAGTGAGTTTCTTCAAAGCAGTGTGGTCTTTCTTTCGGCTGCGGTTATTGCGGTGCCGATTGCTCAGCGCCTTGGGCTTGGCTCGGTTTTAGGTTATTTACTCGCTGGTGTGTTGATTGGCCCATGGGGGCTTGGCTTAATTAGCGACGTTGATGCCATTTTGCATTTTGCCGAGCTTGGGGTTGTGTTGTTACTGTTTTTGATAGGGCTGGAATTAAACCCTAAAAAATTGTGGCAGATGCGAGGGCCGATTTTAGGTTTAGGCGGTGCGCAGGTTGTGGTCACGACCGCCGTGATTGGTAGTGTCGTCAGTATGTTTGGCGTAAGCATGCAAGTGAGTTTGGTGATCGGGATGGGGTTGGCGCTGTCCTCGACGGCGATTGCGCTTAAAGTCATTGAAGAGCAAGGGCTTAATGGTACCGAAACGGGGCAATCTGGTTTTGCGGTGCTGCTCTTTCAAGATATTGCAGTGATCCCGATGCTGGCGATGTTGCCCTTGCTAGCAGGCGGGCATAGTGGTGGAAGTTGGTTGGATGTCTTCACTATTTTAGGCAGTGTGGTAGCACTGTTGATTGGAGGTCACTTTTTACTACGTCCGCTATTTCGTTTTGTCGTGATGAGCGGCGTTCGTGAGCTCTTTACCGTTGCTGCACTTTTAGTCGTGCTTGGCATTTCGGTCGTGATGCAAAAGCTTGGCCTTTCGATGGCATTGGGGACTTTTTTAGCAGGCGTTTTGCTGGCAGAGAGTGAGTATCGCCATGAGCTGGAAATCGCTATCGAGCCATTTAAAGGTCTGTTGTTGGGGTTATTCTTTATTGCGGTGGGCATGGCGGTAAACTTGGGGTTATTGGCATTACACCCTTTAGAGATTCTCGGTGCGGTGGTGGCTTTGGTCGTGGTTAAGGGTTTGGTTTTGTATGCATTGGCGAGAGCTGCCCGTGTCGGAGCCAAAGCGAGAAGCCGTATGGCTGCAATTTTGAGCCAAGGCGGTGAGTTTGCCTTTGTCATATTTACCGCGGCGAGCCAAGAGGGCATTTTGTCCAAAGAGCAAGTGGCGTTTCTGTTGGTGGTGGTCAGTCTATCCATGGTGACGACTCCTCTTTTGCTGATGGGACAAAAGAAGTGGTTTGCTCATACCCTGAATCAAGAAGAAGAGGGCATGACCACGAAAGTCGTGGATCGCCGACCACGCGTTATCATTGCAGGCTTTGGACGTTTCGGTCAGATCGTCGGACGTTTAATGTATGCCAATAAAATCAAAGTGACAGTATTAGAAAGTGATGCCAGCCAAATCCACCTATTACGTAAGTATGGTTACAAAGTGTTTTATGGCGATGCTACACAAATTGACCTATTGAGGGCTGCTGGCGCTGATAAAGCGGAAGCATTGATTATTTGTACTGATTCACCTGATGAGGTGATGGCCATCGTGGACATTTGTCGCGTGCACTTCCCGAAACTTAAGTTGTTAGCCCGAGCAAGAAGCCGTGTCGAGGCTTACCAGTTAATGAGTCATGGTGTAGAGAATTACTCTCGTGAAACATTTTTAGGGGCGCTAGATCTCGGTCGCCAAGCGCTCGTAGAACTGGGTATGCATCCTTATCAAGCAAAGCGGGCAGAAGCACATTTTCGCAAGTTAGATAATGCTATGCTTAAGGACTTATTGCCTCAACACAATGAAGATAAGAAATTAGCTCAAAGAGCGAAAGAGGCCCGCAAAGAGCTAGAAGAAATATTTGGTCGTGAAATGGAGAGCGACCATCAGTCACCTAATCATTGGAAGTAGTACTTGAGCCAAGACTCAAGCTAAGGAAATAGCGTGAAAATCAAGAAACGTTTTATTGCCGGCGCTAGCTGCCCAAATTGCAGCCAGCAAGATACCCTGCGCTGGTGGATTGAAAATAACATCGAATTAGTTGAGTGTGTCGAGTGTGAGTTTACAGAGCAGCGTAAACCACAATCTGTAGAGAAAAATAAACACTCAGATCAGGAAATGATCGGAATTTTTAAGCCGGAGTAATTGAACTTCGATAATTGATCCCCATAATACACCCAGATATCTCAGTACTTAACCCCATTCAGGTTAAGTCAATTAATCTCCCTGGAGTTAGTATGAAAATTGAAAAGAACGTTGTTGCAAGCCTTGCATACAAAGTAATGATGGAAGACGGTGTCGTTGTTGATCAATCAACAGCAGAAGCACCTCTAGATTACCTTCACGGTCACAACAACCTAATCACAGGTCTTGAAAAAGAACTTGAAGGTAAAGTGGCTGGCGACAAGTTCTCAGTAACGGTAGCTCCTGAAGAAGCTTACGGTGAGCACAACGATGCGCTAGTACAGCGCGTTCCTGCGGACGTGTTCCAAGGCGTTGAGCAAATCGAAGTGGGCATGCGCTTCCTAGCTGACACTGACCAAGGTCCAATCCCTGTTGAAGTAACAGAAGTTGACGGCAACGAAGTGGTTGTTGACGGTAACCATATGTTAGCTGGTCAAACACTAACTTTCGAAGTAGAAGTTATGTCTACACGTGAAGCAACAGCAGAAGAGATCGAACACGGTCACATCCACCAAGGTGGTGGCTGTTGTGGTGGTCACGATCATGACCACGATCACGAAGAAGAAGGCGGCTGCTGTGGCGGCGGTAGCTGTGGTTCTCACTAATCATAAGCTCCTTCACTAGATAATCTTATCTAGCAAAGCTTTGAAAAGCGCAAGTTGAGTTTTCAACTTGCGCTTTTTGTTTATCTAAGGTGTAGTGCCAACCATACAAGGAATAACAGTTGGACAAAGTGATGACGAAACCTTTCTCGATTGCCATTCATGGTGGTGCGGGCACCATCTTGCGTGAACAGATGAGCGATGAGCTGCAACAATCCATCTTGGCGGATTTAGAAGCTGCGGTAAAAGCGGGACATCAAATTCTAGACACGGGCGGTGAAGCCTTAGATGCCGTCGTAGCGGCAGTGAAAGTATTGGAAGACTCTCCTAACTTTAATGCGGGTAAAGGCTCAGTGCTGACCAACAACGAAATGGTTGAAATGGACGCTTCTGTGATGGATGGGCGAAACCTTGCAGCAGGCGCGGTCGCTGGGGTTCGTCATATCAGAAACCCAATTGAGCTCGCTCGTGACGTGATGCGAAACAGCAATCATGTGCTGTTGGTGGGTGAGGGCGCAGAGAAGTTTGCTTTTGAGCAAGGCCATGAGTATACCGAGCAAGATTACTTCTTTACTGATCGCCGTTATGAGCAGTTGCTGTCTATGCGTGAGAAAGGACTGTTTGCTTTGTCGGAATCTCGTTACCCAGATGACCGTAAGCACGGTACGGTTGGTGCGGTAGCGTTAGATCAACAAGGCAACTTAGCCGCTGCCACCAGTACGGGTGGCGTGACGAATAAGAAATACAACCGAGTCGGAGATTCGGCTCTTATTGGTTGTGGTACGGTGGCCGAAAATGGCGTCGTGGCAGTTTCCACTACGGGTGTCGGCGAGTTCTTTATTCGTAAACGTGTTGCGGAAGACGTTGCAGCACGTATGCGTTACTTACAAGAAGATATTCATACGGCTTGTGAACACATTATCCAAGGTGATCTCAAACAGATGGGCGGAGAGGGCGGTTTGATTGCCATTGATGCTAAAGGTGAGATGCACTTTGCGATGAACAGTTCTGGCATGTACCGAGCAGGCATTAATACGCAAGGCGAGCTGAGCGTTAAAATCTACGCCGACGAATAGCTTCCTCTTGAGTACCTTCTTAAGTAATTAATACAACAAAGCCCAGAACATGTTCTGGGCTTTATGCTATTTGAGCCTGCATTTTAATAATGCGGTGGTGGGGTTTCTTCTGACGGATCGGCTAAATTCGACGAGTCCATATTTTTTACTTTACCTACCACATATTTCATCTGATCGAGCATCTTGGTAATTTGCAGTTGTTGCTGCGATAAAGCTCCGTTCAGATCTTCAATAGTCTGTTCTTGGAACGCAAGCTGACATTCTAAGTCATTAATGCGTGCTTCCAATTGCTGAATGATTTTTTCTGTCATGATCCGTTCTCTAACTGCCAAGCTTGGGCAATACCTGCTGAAGTAGCAGTAATTACGCGTTGTTTTGAATCAAAGGCTGCATCATACACGACCGCACGGGGAGGGCGAGTGTCTTTTTTGGGCTCCACTTCAAATCCACTCATTCGTTTTCCGGTTTGAGTATCCCATATCGACACACGGCCAGAAGGGCTTCCTGTGACTAGTTGAGTCCCGTCGTCAGAAAATCGTGCGGTAGAGAAAATTAATTGGCGTGACCAACTGCTCAACTGTGTGACTTCTTGTCCAGTTTTTAAATTCCAAACAATCGCTTGGTTTCCGCCATCAGATGTCATTGCTAATTTTCCATCTCTTTGCAGGGCCACGCGAACAATTCGTTGTTCATGTTCGAAGGTTCGTAGTACTTGTCCGGTTTCGGTATCCCACAGATACGCTTTATAGTCATTACCTCCGGTTAGGGCGAAGCGCCCATTAGGAGAAATGGCCACGGAATTGACTTTTTCACGATGCGCAAGGAACTCCATGCGACGCCCGGTGACTAAGTTGACATAAATTGCTTTACCGTTGGATAACCCAAGCAGAACTTGTTCACCATTACTGGTGATATCAACGTCGCGAATGAGCGCATCAGAGATAGACCAAAGGCCTTCGGATTGCGTCCAGCCTAGGTCCCAAACTGCGAAGTTCATTTGGCTTGCTGTAATTGCGTAGCGACCATTGTCAGATATGCGGATATGGGAAACCACATTGGCATCGGCATCGAGTTCACCCAGGTTGGCTAGTTGTTCATTTTGCTCTAGGTCCCACAACATCAAATGACGTTGTTGAGAATAGAGCAGAGCAAACCGTCCATCTCTGCTAAGTGCGAAGCTCGTCGCACCTTGAGGTTCTATCGGCCAACGCTGCACTTCACGCTCGGCGAAAAAGCAACCATTTAACGTGGTGATGACAATTAAATATAGGAATAAATGAGAAATTCTTTGCATCACATCTAATAATCCGGTTTGTGTCTTAAGACATATAGCTAGTATATTGGTATAACGATTGTCTTCACTAGTCTCATAGAAGATTTGTGCACAACAACCAATGGCAGAGCCATTATTGGGAGAATTTAATGAAATCAGTTTTAAAAGTGTCGCTACTTGCTGCAACAGTTATGCTAGCGGTAGGTTGTCAGAAAGAAGAAACTAAAACAGAAACCGCACCTCAAGCAGAACAAGTTCAAGCAGAAACCGGTAAAGCGGTTCACTTTAAAACCGACGACGACAAAGCGGCATACGCAATCGGTGTTTCATTTGCTAACTACCTAAGCACAAGCATCGACAAGCCAAGCGAAATCGGCATTAATCTTAACAAAGATTTGGTACTAAAAGGTATCGAAGACGTCTTCAAAGGCAATGCTGAATTGAATGAAGAAGAAACACGTGCAGCACTAGAATCTCTAGACAAGCGTGTTGCAGAAAAGATGCAAGCACAAGCGGCTGAGAAAGCAGCTGAAGCGAAAAAAGCTGGCGATGATTTCCGAGCTGAGTTTGAGAAGCAAGAAGGCGTAGTGAAGACAGATACAGGTCTTCTATACCAAGTAATGACACCAGCTGAAGGTGAGAAGCCAAAAGACACTGATACGGTTCAAGTACACTACAAAGGTACTCTGATCGACGGTACTCAGTTCGACAGCTCATACGATCGTGGTGAACCTGCAACGTTCCCACTTAACCGTGTAATCCCTGGTTGGACAGAGGGTGTTCAGCTAATGCCTGTGGGTTCTAAATTCAAATTCGTTATCCCGCCAGAGCTCGCATACGGTGACCAAGACACACCAAGCATTCCTGCTAACTCAACGCTAGTATTTGAAGTTGAGCTGCTAAAAGTTGAGAACGACAACGCAGAGCAATAACAATAAGCTGCGATAAGTTATTGAAAAAGGTCCGTTTAACGGGCCTTTTTTGTTCTAGGTCACTAGTTGGTGAGTTTGCTAGGTTGCTTTTCAAATTTTCTGATAAACTTACACCAATTTGTTGATTTTTCGCTCGAAGGCTTATGACAACTACAGAAACAATAAACGCGGAGATGTTGCTCGAAATGGAATCCGTTAACGTGATGCCGTTTACCGAGCACGACAAAATCATTTTAAGATCTTATGAGGCGGTCGTGGATGGTATCGCCAGCCTGATAGGTCCATTTTGTGAAATCGTTCTTCACTCTCTAGAAGACTTAAATACCTCTGCAATTAAAATCGCTAACGGTGAAAACACGGGGCGCCAAGTCGGCTCACCAATCACCGATTTAGCGCTTAAGATGCTAAAAGACATCGAAGGCTCGGAGCGCAACTTCTCACGTTCGTACTTTACCCGTGCAAAAGGTGGCGTGTTGATGAAGTCGATTACTGTCGCCATTCGTAATGGCGAAAATCGCGTGATTGGTTTGTTGTGTATCAACGTCAACTTGGATGCGCCTTTCTCGCAAGTCCTTCAGTCTTTCATGCCGACGCAAGAAGCGAAAGAAGCGGCTTCCTCGGTCAACTTTGCTAGTGACGTAGAAGAGCTGGTGGACCAAACTGTTGAACGCACCATCGAAGAGATCAATGCGGATAAATCCGTGTCTAACAACACCAAAAATCGCCAGATCGTGATGGAGTTGTACGACAAAGGTATCTTCGATATTAAAGATGCCATCAACCGTGTCGCGGATCGCCTTAATATTTCAAAACACACCGTTTACTTGTACATTCGTCAACGTAAAACCGAGGATGATGAAAGGTGAGTAAACTGACTTACACGTTAGTGGTGAATGGTCCCGTTTATGGCAGCCAGTCAGCGCGCAGTGCTTATCAGTTCGCCAAAGCGGTGATAGAGCAAGGCCATCAGCTAGTGAGCGTCTTCTTTTATCAAGATGGTGTGACTAATGGTACTGCTTTGAGTGTGCCAGCCAACGATGAATTTGATCTCAATAAGGCGTGGCAGTCTTTGGCTAAAGAACATGGTGTTCGCCTAGAAACTTGTGTCGCGGCCGCTTTGCGTCGCGGGATTGTAAGTGAAGAAGAAGCGAATCAACATGGTTTGGTTCAGAACAATCTAGCCGATGGTTTTGAACAAGCAGGCTTAGGTAGCCTAGCTGAAGCGATGTTAACCCAAGACAGAGTGGTACAGTTTTGAGTCAGTTAACTTATCTATTTCGTAGTGCGCCACATGGCTGTGCAGCTGGTCGTGAAGGTGTGGATGCACTGTTAGCTGCGTCGGCTTACTGTGAAGATATCAGCGTCATTTTCATGGGTGACGGGGTATACCAGCTTCTACTCGGACAAGACCCCAACAATATTTTGAGTAAAGATTACGCGCCGATGTTAAAGCTTTTCGATTTATACGACATCGAACAAGTCTTTGTGTGTTCAGAGTCGTTAACCCAGCGAGGTTTGGCGCAAGCGGATTTAGTCATTGAAGCCCAAGCGTTAAGCTCAGAACAGCTCAAAGATAAGTTACAACACGCTGGCAAGCTACTGTCTTTTTGAGGAAGTTATGTTACACATCATAAAAACAGTCTCTGCTCTAGAAGACGCTATGCCTTTATGCAGTGAACAGGATGACATCTTACTTATAGAAGATGCAGTGTACGCTGCTAACTCGCAACATAAAGCATTTTCCCACCTAAACAACCGCAGCGTATTTGTGTTAGAGAGCGATACTCAAGCTCGCGGTATTGCAAATCGTATCAGTCCGTCGCTGACGATTGTGAATTACTCAGGCTTCGTTGAACTAACAGCAAAACAGGATAAATCCCTAACTTGGGATTGAACAAGATTTGCTGTCGACAAAGCTTTACGGATGAATTGTTCTAATTGAACAAAAAAGATCCGTATATTTCTTGACACACCTCTCACTGCTGCATAGAATTTTGCGTCCCTAACTGCATTGGCAGTTGGGGATAGATTTTTCACAAAGCTTACTTTCAAGTAAATCAGGAGCTAGTTAATGGCAACTATTAACCAGTTGGTACGTAAGCCACGTGCAAAGCAAGTTGTTAAAAGCAACGTGCCTGCACTAGAAGCGTGCCCACAAAAACGTGGTGTATGTACTCGTGTTTACACTACTACACCTAAAAAACCTAACTCAGCACTTCGTAAAGTTTGTCGTGTACGTCTGACAAACGGCTTCGAAGTTACATCGTACATCGGCGGTGAAGGTCACAACCTTCAAGAGCACTCAGTTGTTCTAATCCGTGGTGGTCGTGTTAAAGACCTTCCAGGTGTGCGTTACCACACTGTTCGCGGCGCACTAGACTGTGCTGGCGTAAATGACCGTAAACAAGGTCGTTCTAAGTACGGTGTGAAGCGTCCTAAGTCTTAATGGATTCCGTTAAGTAAGGCCAAACACTAAATTATTTTTAATTTTTTGAAAAAACTGAAAAGTTTTGGATAAAACCTGAAGAAGACAACGGAGATAAATCCATGCCACGTCGTCGCGTCATTGGTCAGCGTAAGATCCTTCCAGATCCAAAATTCAAATCTGAATTGCTGGCAAAATTCGTTAACATCCTAATGGTTGACGGTAAAAAATCTACTGCAGAGAAAATCGTTTACACTGCACTAGATGCTATGGCTGAAAAGTCTGGTAAAGACCACTTAGCTATTTTTGAAGAAGCTCTTGAAAACGTTCGCCCAGCGGTAGAGGTTAAATCTCGCCGTGTTGGTGGTTCAACTTACCAAGTACCTGTAGAAGTACGTCCGGTTCGCCGTAACGCACTTGCTATGCGTTGGTTGGTTGAAGCTGCGCGCAAGCGTGGTGAAAAATCTATGGCTCAACGCCTAGCTGCTGAAATGCTAGACGCGTCTGAGAACAAAGGTACTGCGGTTAAGAAACGTGAAGACGTTCACCGCATGGCTGACGCAAACAAAGCGTTCGCTCATTACCGTTGGTAATACCTTCTGTGCTGCGAGGTTCTCTCGCAGCACTTTTCTATACTCTAAGGTACACCTTAGTAAGAGGATACAATCGTGGCTCGTAAAACTCCTATTGAGCTCTACCGTAATATCGGTATCTGTGCTCACGTAGATGCAGGAAAAACAACCACAACTGAGCGTATTCTGTTCTACACTGGCCTTTCTCACAAAATCGGCGAAGTTCACGATGGTGCAGCAACCATGGACTGGATGGAGCAGGAGCAGGAGCGTGGTATCACTATCACATCCGCTGCGACTACTACATTCTGGCGTGGTATGGAAGCACAGTTCCCTGAGCATCGCGTAAACATCATTGATACCCCTGGACACGTTGACTTTACTATCGAAGTAGAGCGTTCTCTTCGTGTACTTGATGGTGCTGTGGTTGTGTTCTGTGGCTCATCTGGTGTTGAACCTCAGTCTGAAACTGTATGGCGTCAAGCAGACAAATACCACGTTCCACGTTTGGTATTTGTAAACAAGATGGACCGTGCGGGCGCAGACTTCCTACGCGTTGTGAACCAAATTAAGAATCGTCTTGGTGCGACTCCTGTTCCAATCCAGCTGAACGTTGGTGCGGAAGATGAGTTCAGAGGTGTCATCGACCTTATCAAGATGAAAATGATCAACTGGAATGATGCCGATCAAGGCACTTCGTTTACTTACGAAGACATCCCAGCTGACATGATTGAACTTGCTGAAGAGTGGCGCAACCACATGGTTGAATCCGCTGCTGAAGCTAGCGAAGAGCTGATGGACAAGTACCTTGAAGAAGGTGAATTGACTGAAGCTGAGCTCAAACAAGCTCTACGTACTCGCACACTAAATAACGAAATCGTACTGGCTACTTGTGGTAGTGCGTTTAAGAACAAAGGTGTTCAAGCGGTACTGGATGCAGTAGTTGAGTTCTTGCCATCGCCTGTTGACGTACCTGCAATTAAAGGTGTCGACGAAAGAGAAAATGAAGTTGAGCGTCATGCTGACGACAACGAACCTTTCTCAGCGCTAGCGTTTAAGATTGCGACTGACCCATTCGTGGGCACGCTAACTTTCATGCGTGTTTACTCCGGTGTTGTAAACTCGGGTGACGCTGTTTACAACTCAGTAAAAGAGAAGAAAGAGCGTTTCGGTCGTATCGTTCAGATGCATGCGAATAAGCGTGAAGAAGTGAAAGAAGTTCGCGCTGGTGATATTGCAGCTGCTATCGGTCTGAAAGACGTAACAACAGGTGACACACTGTGTGATCAGAACCACAAAGTGATTCTAGAACGCATGGAGTTCCCTGAACCAGTTATTCAGATTGCTGTAGAGCCTCGTTCTAAGGCAGACCAAGAGAAAATGGCTATCGCGCTAGGTAAACTAGCTGCGGAAGATCCATCATTCCGCGTGGAAACGGACGACGAATCAGGTCAGACTCTGATCTCAGGTATGGGTGAACTTCACCTAGACATTATCGTTGATCGTATGAAGCGTGAATTCAGCGTTGATTGTAACGTTGGTAAACCTCAGGTTGCTTACCGTGAAACCATTCGTGGTAAAGCGGAAGTTGAAGGTAAGTTTGTTCGTCAATCAGGTGGTCGTGGTCAATACGGTCATGTTTGGGTCAAACTTGAGCCTTCTGAGCCTGGTGAAGGTTTCGTATTCGTAGACGAAATCGTGGGCGGTGTGATTCCTAAGGAATACATCAGTTCGGTATCGAAAGGTATCGAAGAGCAAATGAATAGTGGTGTTCTAGCGGGTTACCCTGTACTAGATATTAAAGCTACACTATTTGATGGTTCTTACCACGATGTAGACTCAAGCGAGATGGCGTTTAAGATCGCTGGCTCGATGGCATTCAAGAAAGGTGCACTAGAAGCACAACCTGTGATTCTAGAACCTATGATGAATGTCGAAGTAACCACTCCGGAAGACTGGATGGGTGACGTTGTTGGTGACCTAAACCGTCGTCGCGGTATCATTGAAGGCATGGACGAAGGTGTGGCTGGTCTTAAGATCATCCGTGCTCAAGTACCACTATCCGAAATGTTCGGTTACGCAACTGATCTACGTTCTGCAACTCAAGGCCGTGCGTCTTACTCTATGGAGTTTCACGAGTACGCTGAAGTGCCGAAAAACTTCGCAGATAAAATTATTGCAGAGCGTGGTTACTAATTGACGATTGAACTGCAAAAAGTTTACGACTTTTTGCGAGATCAGGGCGTCCAAATATTGCGCTAACGGGCGTTGGCGCATAAAATAACAATTTCTGGCGCGTCGTCGATCAATAATGATCACGACGAATCATAACTAGGAAGGAACACGATCGTGTCTAAAGAAAAATTTGAACGTACGAAACCGCACGTTAACGTTGGTACTATCGGCCACGTTGACCACGGTAAAACA
>NZ_JAWPOL010000269.1:0-1203 GCF_033391095.1 Vibrio sp. Vb0667
AGCCAAGCCCCTTATCCTTTGTTAGACGCTCCCTGGACACCACTGTTTATTTTGTTCGTCTATCTACTCCATCCTTTGCTTGGGCACATTGCGTTGCTTGGTTCTGTCGTTCTGTTTAGCTTAGGTTTGATCAACGAGTTGATGACGAGAAAGACGATGCAAGAAAGTGAAGTTAGGGCCATTTCTCATATTAGTAGTGCAGAGTTAGCGACACAAAACGCCAACTCTATTTTAGCCATGGGGATGATGAACGCATTTTTAGAGCAGTGGCAATCGCGAGTGCAGAGTGTCAGCGTGCTTGAAGAGCGAGTTGCCGGAAAATCGATTTATATGGCTAACCTTTCTAAGTTTGTTCGTGGCTCTTTGCAAATATTTTTACTCGGCGGTGGTGCATGGTTGGTTATTCAGCATGAAATCACGGCGGGTGCGATGATCGCGAGCTCTATTCTGATGAGCAGGGCATTATCGCCGATGGAGCAAGCGATAGGAACATGGCGCAGCGCGATGTCTGCGCGAATGGCTTATAAACGGTTAAAGGAGATTGATGCGATTGTTCGTCAAGACGAATCTGACATGCCGTTACCTAAACCGAAAGGCCATTATGAGTTAACCGGGCTCACTTACCGTCACCCGGGTGCGACTGAGCCAGTGCTGTCTTCTATCACATTATCAATCCCGCCGGGTGTGTCCGTCGGAGTAATTGGCCCTTCTGGCACTGGCAAATCGACATTTGCTCGCTTATTGCTTGGTAACATTCGGCCTTTAGCTGGAAAGGTGACTTTAGATGGCATGGAAGTGTCGACTTGGGCATCTGAAGATCGAGGTGTTCACGTTGGCTATTTGGCCCAAGAGGTGGAGCTATTTCCAGGAACCATTCGTGAGAACGTCGCGCGTTTTAAAGAAGAAGAGCCAGCGAAGGTGATCAAAGCTGCACAATTAGCGGGTTGTCACGAATTAATCCTCAAAAAGAACAAAGGTTACGACTTCGTTATTGGCGAAAATGGTCGTGGACTGTCGGGTGGTGAACGACAAAGGATTGCGCTAGCACGAGCTGTCTATGGTGATCCTTCTATCGTCGTCTTTGATGAAGCAAACGCCAATCTAGACGGAGAAGGAGAGGCTGCGTATCAGCGTCTTATCGCTTATCTAAAATCTCAGGGCTCAACCATTGTGGTTATCGCCCATAATCCAAGCACATTGAGG
>NZ_JAWPOL010000270.1:0-1201 GCF_033391095.1 Vibrio sp. Vb0667
ACATCGTCTCTATCAGTGATTTAGCGAATGAAGCTTGCTTATCAGAACGGCAGTTAAAACGCCGATTTAAAGAGGCGACATCCATCAGTCCGCTAAAGTTTATTCAGTTAGGGCGTTTATCTTTTGCAAAAGAACTGTTGAGGTCAACAAAGTTGTCAATTGATGAAGTTGCAAGTCGATCTGGTTATGTTGATACACAGTTTTTCAGGCAGATATTCAAACGAGAAAATGATTGTTCTCCGCTTGAATATCGTAAAAGAAACCAAGTTAAAGCTGAATGATAAGCATATCTCATGGCCAGAATCATGATCTATACAACATTATTAATTGAATAGTCGTATTTACATTCGTTTTAAATTCATATTATAGTTCGAACGAAAATGGCAAACGTTTGCTATTTTCGTTCGAGTATAAATGGGTTAGTCTTGAATTGATTTTTAATAACGGTAACTTATACTTATATATACGTATTCTTATAATTACTTAATTTCTATTAATAATATTGTCGTTCATATAATGTATATTGTTTGTTATGAAATAAACCAATATGAATATTATTAAGTAATTACTTAAAATTAAAGGGGGATTTAGACCTTATAAAGGGGGTGATTAAGACACAATATTATAAAGTTATCTTTTTTTAATTAATTATTTCGCAACATGAAATAATAGTTAAAACAGATATTTACAATGTTTTTTATCTTGTCGGATTAGTGGTAAACTCAATGAGTAAGCAATTGGTTTCTTATACAACTGTTTAATGCTTAGACGTAAAATAAGACACTGAGTTATAGAGGGGAGCTATTTATTAACTGGCTTCATCTGTAGCTTTATGGATTTATAAAAATTATAACTATCGGAAAATTATTGGGTCTTGGTGTTATTTAAATGAAAGCTAATAAACGTACCATCGATGTAAAGTACTTGCGCACTTTTTCACATGTTGCAAGGCATAGAAGTTTTACTGCGGCAGCAGAAAGTCTATATTTAACCCAACCAGCCGTTTCACAACATATTAAAAAACTTGAATGTACTATAGGGGCTGAAGTCTTCGATCGAAAAGATGGATTCAATCTGACTAAACATGGCCAAATATTGCTTAGTTATACAGACAGAACAATGTCTTTATATGACCAATTATTTGACGAATTGGCTCAAGTAGATATGTTTGATCGGTACTCTATTGCGATATCTGATTCAT
>NZ_JAWPOL010000271.1:0-1200 GCF_033391095.1 Vibrio sp. Vb0667
TTGATTGAGTCCTGCACATTCCTTGTTAATATCTCACTCACTAAAGGAGATATTAACAAGGAATGTGCCAACTCCGATTAACTGGCGATGAGATGTTCTTTGAAGAAAGCTAAGGTACGTTCCCAAGCAAGAGCCGCTTCCTCGGGTGCGTAACGTGCCGTTGAGTCGTTGTGGAAACCATGATTGACGTTTTCATACATCAAAGCTTGGTACTTCGCACCTGAAGCAATCAACTGCTGCTCGTACGAAGGCCAAGTGTCATTCACACGTTTATCCAACCCTGCGAAATGCAACATTAATGGGCCTTTCACTTGTTTTTGAATCTCTTCTGCAGCGGGTGTTCCATAAAAAGGTACGCCTGCATCGAGCTCATTTGGCATAACTGCCGCCAGCATATTGACGACATAACCACCAAAACAGAAACCAACCGCGCCAAGCTTGCCGTTTCCATGTTCGTGCTGTTTGATAAATTTAGCGGCCGCTATAAAGTCTTGCTCAATCTTGGCTCTGTCCATCTCTTTTTGCATTGCTCGCCCTTCATCATCATTTCCCGGATACCCACCTAACGGGTAGAGAGCATCGGGAGCAAAGGCGATAAAACCATCTTTCGCTAGTCGTCTCGCGACGTCTTTAATGTAAGGGTTGAGGCCACGGTTTTCATGAATCACCAAAACCGTTGGTGATTTGATGGTCTTTTTCTGAGGCATCACCAAGTAACCACGCCCTTCACCATGCCCATTCGGCGACGAAAAGGTTTCGTACGTGGCTTTGATTTCAGGATCATTGAAGGAGACTTGCTCGGCAAGCGCGTAATTTGGTGTCAGCGCGTCAACCAGTGCGGTCATGCTAAACCCTAGCACCGCAAGGCCACCAAGCCGATTAAGAAATTCTCGGCGCGAGATCTTTCCATGCGCGTATTCGTCGTACCAATCGAAGGCTTCTTGCGGGATGGGGTGAGCCGCCTTTTCACTTGACGTCGTGTGCTTTAGCATTATCCATGTCCTCATTTCTTATCGAAAAGTAAACCCATCACCGCAATGGTGATGTTTATGCTAACCAGCAAAGAGAGACTTGTGGTGATAAATTCATCACTGACGAGCATACACAAACAATAGATAAAGGAATCCGATCCAACAACTTTGTATCGTTAGGCAGTCATGCAATCAGTTCGCTGCGCAATACGACGCCCAGTACAAAAAT
>NZ_JAWPOL010000272.1:0-1198 GCF_033391095.1 Vibrio sp. Vb0667
TGTCTAAAGAAAAATTTGAACGTACGAAACCGCACGTTAACGTTGGTACTATCGGCCACGTTGACCACGGTAAAACAACTCTAACTGCAGCTATCTGTACTACTCTTGCTAAAGTTTACGGCGGTGTAGCTAAAGACTTCGCATCTATCGATAACGCTCCAGAAGAGCGTGAGCGCGGTATCACAATCGCAACTTCTCACGTTGAGTACGACACTCCATCACGCCACTACGCACACGTTGACTGTCCAGGACACGCTGACTATGTTAAAAACATGATCACTGGTGCTGCACAGATGGACGGTGGTATCCTAGTTGTTGCTGCGACAGATGGCCCAATGCCACAAACTCGTGAGCACATCCTACTAGGCCGTCAGGTTGGTATCCCATACATCATCGTATTCATGAACAAATGTGACATGGTTGACGATGAAGAGCTACTAGAACTAGTAGAAATGGAAGTTCGTGAACTTCTATCTGAATACGATTTCCCAGGTGATGACCTACCAGTTATCCAAGGTTCTGCACTAGGCGCACTAAACGGCGAAGAGCAGTGGGAAGCGAAAATCGTTGAACTAGCAGAAGCTCTAGATACTTACATCCCTGAGCCAGAGCGTGCGGTAGATCAGCCATTCCTAATGCCTATCGAAGACGTATTCTCAATCCAAGGTCGTGGTACAGTAGTAACTGGCCGTATCGAGCGTGGTATCCTAACTGTAGGTGACGAAGTTGCTATCGTAGGTATCAAAGACACTACTACAACTACATGTACTGGTGTTGAGATGTTCCGTAAGCTTCTAGACGAAGGCCGTGCAGGTGAGAACGTTGGTGCACTTCTACGTGGTACTAAGCGTGACGAAGTTGAGCGTGGTCAAGTACTAGCTAAGCCTGGTTCAATCACTCCACACACTAAGTTCGAATCAGAAGTATACGTACTGTCTAAAGATGAAGGTGGTCGTCACACTCCATTCTTCAAAGGCTACCGTCCACAGTTCTACTTCCGTACAACTGACGTAACTGGTGACATCCAGCTACCAGACGGCGTAGAAATGGTAATGCCAGGCGACAACGTACAGATGACTGTAGAGCTAATCGCACCAATCGCAATGGACGAAGGTCTACGTTTCGCGATCCGTGAAGGTGGCCGTACAGTAGGTGCTGGTGTTGTTGCTAAGATCTTCGACTAATTCATAGCGAATTA
>NZ_JAWPOL010000273.1:0-1196 GCF_033391095.1 Vibrio sp. Vb0667
TGGCCTGAGGGTACAACACTTTCTAAAGAGCAGCGAGATTCGTGTATGCAAGCTGTGATGTTGTATCAATCAAAACACAATACTGAGGCGCAACATATTACGGTTGCGGCTGGTGGTGAAATCAGTTTTAAGTCTAAACAGGAACTGAAAAAACAGTTCAATACCGATGAAAGTGACATTGTTCGTGTAAACCCGAATCTCGATTGATTCTGTCACTTCATGCCAAAGTAAAAAGCCCAATCAATATTGGGCTTTTTTAATATCTAAGCATTGTTAGAGATTCGAAGAAGCGCTTACAGGCTCATTTCGCCACGCAGTACTTCCTGCATTTTCTCTTTTACTTCTTCGTAAGACAGGTTTTGGCTCAATAAGAAGTGCAGTTTTGCGAGCGCCGCTTCTGGCGTCATATCGTAACCGCTAATTACGCCTGCATCTGCCAACGCACAGCCTGTCGCATAACCGCCCATGTTGACTTTACCAGCCAAACATTGAGTCAGGTTGACCACAATAACACCACGCTCAGAGGCTTCTTTAAGATGGCCTAGTAGTTCTGGGTTTTGCGGAGCGTTACCCACACCAAAGGTTAGCAAAATCATCGCATTCACTGGCTGAAGCAAGGTATTGCGGATAACTTCATGCGAAATACCCGGATACATTGTGATCACACCGATTGGTTGAGGAGTAATGTTGTGAACTTTGAATTCACCTTCAGGTTGCGCGTTCACCTTGATGCTGTTGCTAATCTGAATGTTGATGCCCGCTTCCAACAGTGGCGGCAAGTTTGGTGACGTAAATGCATTAAAGCCGTCAGCATGAGATTTTGTGCTGCGGTTGCCACGCATCAACTGATTGTTGAAGAATAAGGTGACTTCGTTGATTGGGTAGTTTGCTGCGATGTGCAGAGCATTTAGTAAGTTTGCTTGACCATCAGAGCGCAGTTCAGCCAAAGGAATTTGAGAACCAGTAACGATAACTGGCTTACCCAGGTTTTCTAGCATGAAAGACAAAGCCGACGCGGTGTAAGCCATCGTGTCAGTGCCGTGCAGAATAACGAAACCATCGTACTTGTCGTAGTTGTCACGAATGTCATCAGCGATTTGTTGCCAGTCTGCTGGTGTCATATCTGATGAGTCGATAAGAGGATCATATTCGTGGATAGTGTATTCCGGCATCTCTGGACGGTGAAATTCCGGCAT
>NZ_JAWPOL010000274.1:0-1196 GCF_033391095.1 Vibrio sp. Vb0667
GGTGCTTGACGTCACCACGTCTTGACCATGCTTCACTTCTTGCTCACTACGATCAAGTAAGTGTCGAATCTCAATAGCGGACTGGCTACTCTTCGCTGATAGCTCTCGTACTTGCTCGGCAACCACAGCAAAACCTCTACCCTGATCTCCTGCTCGCGCCGCTTCGATTGCCGCATTTAAAGCCAGCAAGTTGGTTTGCTCTGCGACAGAGGTAATCAAGTCTGCCACTTTCATGATTTCTTCATGGCTAGTAATGATCTGGCTGATGGCTTGAGTAGAATCTTCTAGCAGTTCAGAGCTTTTCTCTGCTTGTTGATGAACGTCTTCACTCTTCTCGCGCAGCTCTTCCACAAACTTGCTCGACTCTTCAATCCCTGTGGCCATGTGATGTACTTGTTGGCTCATTTGCTCTGCCGCACTTGCTTGAGATTCACTATTCACGTTGAGTGCATTGACTTGCTCATCCAACTGCGATGATTGCTCATCAAGCGCTTGCGAAACAGATTTCAGCTCTATCGAATTTAAATTAGCTTGTTCCAATACTTCAGCCAGATGCAGTTCACCTTCTGTTGCTTTTTTGGCGACTTGTTCACTTTCGACTTTTGCTGCTTCGGCATTTTCAATCGCATCATCACGTTGCTTAGCAGTAAATGCCTGAGCGATACAAATCACCACCAGCGGCAATACGGTACCAGACCAAATTTCTAATCGCTGAGAAGCTTCCGATAATACCAGTTGAGGAAACTCAAAACCTGAAACATGCTGATGTGTCATTAAGGCGGAAATGGCAATCACCACGCCACTCCAAGCAATAGCGATAAGACGAGTGCCAGATAAGAAGAAAGCGACAACCAACAAAGGCACCCAATAAGTTTGAGTTGAATCAACCACACCACCACTTTGATAAATGATATTGAGTGCATGCACCGACATCCCGACAAAACCAAGGTTAAGTGATAACGCAGGTTGCTTAAACCATTTGAGACTAGAAGCGGAAATAAGCTCAAGAGTAATCAGAATGATAGAAGTTAAGATCAAGCTTTCGTGTCCATGCTTGAACCACTTAATTAAGCTATAAATTCCGACCAGAAAAGCGATGAAGGTAAATAAAGAGAGGATGTCAGCTTGACGTTGTTGCGTTCTCGTCCATTGAGGTTGGCGCGGCATAAATACACTGCGCCACAGCGTGGCTGGAT
>NZ_JAWPOL010000275.1:0-1196 GCF_033391095.1 Vibrio sp. Vb0667
TAATACCGCGCTTACCAAGGGATGGTGTTAAACAGCTCAGCTTAGATGGAGTTATCAAGTTGACCGAATCCCTGATTAATCCCTTAGGAACTGAAATAGATGTCTAAAAATCCAAAATTTGCTATCCGCGTCACTGAAAAACGTAACGGTTGGAGCGCAGAAATCACTCGTCAAGTAACGTCTCGCAAAACAATGGTTTCAAAACGTGAAACTGGGTTTGACAGCGAAGAAAAAGCACAAGCTTGGGCTGAACAAGAACTTGCGGGCTTCATTGAAAACCAAGTTGTTCGTAATGAGCGTAAAGCTGTACAGCGTCAAGAACGTGAAGCAGAGCAACTTGCGGCAAAAGTTCGCAAAGAAGAAGCTCGTAAAGCACGCGAAGCTGAAGCTGACGAAGAATAATGGCATATATTCCGATTGATGTTTCGATCTGTCGGTAATGCTAAAAAGCCCTGAAGTTTTCTTCAGGGCTTTTTTGTTGGCTCATTTTCATAAGCAGTCAGAAGAAACCGAGAAGCCAAAAGGGCCTTCGGAAGGTGCGGCAAACTGTTGGTTGCCAGGCAGTAAGTGAGGATTGTTTGCGTAAACACGATGAGATGATTTGTTATTACGTGTATGCACAGGCGGTAAATCAATATGATGTAAGCCATCCGAAAGATCGTTGGCCTCACCGTAGTCAAAGTCTGTTGTGACCTCGGCGTTATTTTTTGTGTGGTAACAATGATCTGGCTTGCCTTCCTCTCGCCATTTGAGTTCTGAGCGTTGCGCGTCCAAGTTGAGTTCATCTGGAACAGATGAAGCATAATGATCTTCTAGTGAATGTTGTTGACTTTGTTCTTGTAAGTATTGAGCGATGTTTTCAGATTCTTGAGCAAGGAGATTTGCAGAAAGTCCAAGTCCCAACAAACAGCTAATGAGTTGTGTTTTATTCATAGATGTGTGCAAGCAAAAAGAAAACATAATACGAATAAATAAAACGCTGTGCAATTGTGCGGTGAACAAGATGAATTGAAATAAGCTAAACACGAAGCACAAACGTTAAGTTTTCATGTTTAAGTGTTTGTAATAAATAATATTGGTGAGTAAACATAACAAAAAAAGCCCGGCAACAGGTACTGGGCTTTGAGATCATAGAGCATGCAATTATGACTGAGTGTCGAGTGGGATTTGTCCCGTCGTTACCTGTTCGACGTCAA
>NZ_JAWPOL010000276.1:0-1195 GCF_033391095.1 Vibrio sp. Vb0667
GGACAAGACGCGATTTTGTACTGCCCCCCGACTTACGGTATGTACGCAATCAGTGCTGAAACCATTGGTGTTGAACGTAAGACTGTACCGCTAACATCGGATTGGCAGCTTGACCTTGCTGGCATCGAATCCAATCTCGATAACGTCAAGCTGGTTTTTGTTTGTTCGCCAAACAACCCAACCGGTAACCTCGTTAAGCGTGAAGATATTGTCTCTCTGCTTGAGATGACAAAAGACCGAGCAATCGTGGTCATGGATGAAGCGTACATCGATTTTTGCCCTGAGGCGTCAACGGTGGATTTGTTAGCTCAATATCCAAATCTCGCGATTCTACGTACGTTATCAAAAGCGTTCGCGCTTGCAGGCTTACGTTGTGGTTTCACGCTTGCAAACGAGGAGCTAATCAACGTCCTACTTAAAGTCATCGCGCCGTACCCAGTACCAGTGCCTGTTGCTGAAATTGCGGTTCAAGCCTTGTCAGAAGCAGGTTTGGCTCGAGCGAAATTCCAAGTCCTCGACCTTAATGCAAACCGCGCTTATCTGCAGGTTGGTTTGTCGATGATTCCAGGATTGCAAGTGTTCGAAGGGTGGGGCAATTATCTATTGGTTAAATTCCCAGATGGTGATGCGCTGTTTAAAGCGGCGTGGGATACCGGAATCATTCTACGTAACTCACCAATTGAAAACTGCGTGCGTATCAGCGTTGGTAACCGCGACGAGTGTGAAAAGACACTGGGTTTCATTAGAAACTACTATTCATAAATAGAATTCTCAACGTTCTCGGTTTATGCCGAGAACGAAACAAGATTAGTAATAAGGAAGTTCGAGTGAGCAAGCAACAAAAAATCCTATTTATCGACCGAGATGGCACGCTGATTGTCGAGCCACCGATTGATTTCCAAGTTGATCGCTTGGATAAGCTAAAACTAGAACCGTTTGTTATCCCAAGCCTGTTGTCGTTGCAGGATGCGGGATACCGTTTAGTGATGGTGACAAACCAAGATGGTCTGGGCACAGACAGCTACCCTCAAGAAGACTTCGATGCGCCACACAACATGATGATGGAGATCTTCGAGTCTCAAGGTGTGAAGTTCGATGATGTACTGATTTGTCCGCATTTTGAAGAAGACAATTGCTCTTGCCGTAAGCCTAAATTAGGCATGGTGAAAGAGTATCTTCAAGGCGGTAAAGTGGA
>NZ_JAWPOL010000277.1:0-1193 GCF_033391095.1 Vibrio sp. Vb0667
GTTTAATCGCACACTTTATGACCATTAAAATGAAAACAATACGCACTTGCAATTAATAATCAATTTCATTTAATATCTTCAGCAAATCAACTTTTGTGGAGATGGACATGAATATTGAGCAATGCTGGATGCGCTATTTGAAAGCGGAGCAATTGATGGAGCAAGGCCATTGGCCAGAAGCTCATCGCTTATACGAAGATGTGCTCAATCACTTGCCTAGCCATATCCATAAGGCGCTAGAGCATGACCTTACCAAGCCTTGCCAATTTGTGTGTCTGGTCAGCGGATTACGCGATGCGAGCGTGGCGCAATCGGAGATCCTCAACAAATTGGGATTACAGCGCGACGCATTTTCGGCTCTCAACCAAACTTATGCGCTGTTCCAATTTTTGCAGCTTGAAAGCCATGAGCTGATTGAGCGTGTTGGCCACCTACTCGGTCAGCAAAGTGAGGACTTACTTGCGCACATGGCCGCATTTTGCTCTGCGCAGCGCAATGCTCAATGGATGATAGAGCTGGACCATGTCACTCGCGCCCATGAACAGTTTTTGCATTTACAGGCGATGAGCTCAGCAGAAGCGGTTGCTCCCCACCTCTACAACTAATGAGTACCAGAGCAATGGAAAGCAGCAGGATTTCAGCGCCATCACCATTGCTCTAGGTTTATTTGCTATATCAAACACAAGGATACGTGATGTCTTCTCAAACCATTCTTTCGGTGAACAACTTGTCTGTCAGCTTTACGACAAACGATGGGATCGTCGATGCAGTAAAGAATGTTAGCTTCGAGCTACAAGCGGGTGAAACGCTGTCTATCGTCGGCGAATCTGGTTCCGGCAAATCAGTTTCCACCAACGCTTTAATGAAGCTGCTACCAGACAACGCCATTGTCCATCCAGACTCGTCAATCATGTTTGAAGGCGAATCCATTCTGGACAAAACTGAGCGACAAATGCAGCGCATTCGCGGCGATCGCATCGGGATGATATTCCAAGAGCCGATGACTTCACTGAATCCGTACATGCGGGTCGGTATTCAAGTGGCGGAAGCCATGATGTGTCATCGCTCCGTCAATCAGCGCAAAGCCAAAGAACGTGTGCTTGAACTGTTTGATTTGGTTCATTTGCGGAACCCGCAACAAGCCTATGATAAGTATCCACATGAGTTTTCTGGTGGTCAGTTACAGCGCATCA
>NZ_JAWPOL010000278.1:0-1186 GCF_033391095.1 Vibrio sp. Vb0667
CTCGTGGCGAGAGTGATTACACTGAATAAACATCACCAAGCAGAAAGGATATCGCATGCATCAACATGAAAAATTGAACTACGTTGAATTTGGTACGCCCAATATCGGTGCCACTAAAGCGTTTTTTGCGCACGTTTTTGGTTGGCAATTTGTCGACTACGGCCCTGACTACGCGGCCTTTTCTGGCCAAGGTTTGGATGGCGGATTTTATTCGGCAGAACAAGTCAGTCAAACCTCAAACGGCGCAGCACTATTGGTGTTCTATAGCTCTGATATTCATGCCACGTTAGAAAAAGTAGCGAAGTTTGGCGGACAAATCATCCGCCCTATTTTCGAGTTTCCGGGCGGATGTCGTTTCCACTTCACTGAGCCAAGCGGAAACGAGTTTGCAGTGTGGTCAGAAAGTCACTGAATCAGCGGTATTGTGTTGTTAACCCAACACCACTTCAACGCCGAGTTTTTTCAACTGTTCGAGGTCGCTTTTCGGAGCGGCTTTGTCAGTTAACAACACTGAGATTTCGTTTGTCTTGCCAATCGACGAAGGATAAATCTGACCAAACTTGCTGGAATCCGTCAGGACGATATTGCGTCTTTTCTTTGCCAGAATGGCCTCTGCAATGTCGGCACGCATCATATCTCGGCTAGTAAAGCCAGTATCTTGATGGAAGCCGTCAATACCTAAGAAAGCCGTGCTGAAATGAATGTTTTCAATACAGAGTTTGGTGAGCGGGCCAACGAGGCTTTCGCCTTGGTGCTGATACACGCCACCCAACAAGATAATGTTGGCCGATGTATTGCGGATAAGATGCGCAATATAGGCCGATGGCGTAATGATAGTCACATCGCCGCGCTCGGCTAACGTACGAGCCAATAGCGCATTTGCACTGCCCCCTTCAATCAGCACCGTCTCATTCGGTGCGACCAAATCCGCGGCTTTGTTAACAAGTGTTTGTTTAATATCAAAACGCACTTCTAAGCGGGTATCTATATCATCACTTTGCAGTGCGGTAGCAGCGCCGTGAACACGCTTTAAGTAGCCCTGTTGCTCAAGAAAATTCAAATCCTGCCTGATGGTCACGCCCGACACGCCGATGCTGTCAGAAAGCTCCGTAACTTGAACGCGTTTACGGTCATTCACTAATTGCAGAATTTCATTTTGTCTTGGATTCACAGGCTAGCTCCTCAT